>JACDEY010000089.1 GCA_013816105.1 Actinomycetota bacterium | reverse complement strand
ACGGTGATCGAGATCGAGGGGACCGAGACCTTCCGGCCGGTTCGCCACAGCGTGGTCTCCGATCGGGTTGAGGCGGGCACGTTCGCCATCGCGGCGTGCGCGACGGGCGGGGAGGTCTTCCTCGAGGGTGCTCGCGCGAGTCACCTGGACCTCGTGCTGGCCAAGCTGTCGGACGCCGGGGGAGAGGTGGCGGCGTACGACGACGGGGTAAGGGTCGGGATGGAGGAGCGGCCCCGCGCGGTGGACTTCGTGACCCTTCCATACCCAGGTTTCCCCACCGATCTACAGCCGCAGATGATGGCGATGCTGTCGATCGCCTCGGGCACGAGCATCGCCACGGAGAACGTGTTCGAGAGCCGCTTCATGTTCGTCGACGAGCTGAACCGCATGGGAGCCGACATCCGCACCGAGGGGCACCACGCGGTGATTCGCGGAGTCGAGCGACTCTCCGCCGCGCCGGTTCGGGCGCTGGATATCCGTGCCGGGGCCGCGATGATCATCGCCGCGCTGGCCGCCGACGGCCGGACCGAGATCTCCGACGTCCATTTCGTGGACCGGGGCTACGAGGACCTCGAGGCCCGGCTTACGGGGCTCGGGGCCGAGGTCCATCGAGAACCCGCCCGTTGGCCCGCCCTCGCCTGAGGGCGGGGCTGCGGGCCCTGCCGCGGACGTGCGGCACCCTTCTCTGCGCCGGGATCCTCTGGTTGGCGCCGGCAGGCTCGGGTGGGGCCGCCGCTGAGGCCGAGGTGGGGATGCAGGCTCCGCGCGCCGCGGCCGCGGTCCTCGTGATCGTCGACCGGGTCTCGTTCGAGGAAATGCTCGCCGTCCCGGAGTTCGAGCGCTTGGCTGCGGCCGGGGGCGCCGCTCTCTCCGCGACGGAGCCCGAGCCTCCGGAAGGGAAGCTCGAACGCTATACCGCGATCGGCGCGAGTTCGACGTCGGACACGGGAGCGCCCGATGCTACGGCCGCCGCCCTGGCATCGAACGGCGTGACGGTCTGCGCCGCCGGAAGCGCCAGCTCGGAGACCCGCCCCCTCCGCCCGGACCTGCTCCTAGCGGGATCCAGAGCCGGGGCGACGGTGGGCAGCGTCTGCGGTGGTGTCGCCGCCGAGCGCACCGATCCGGCTTTCCCGGGGGGGGTGCGAACCGATCCCGACCCCATCCTCGCCCTGGCTTCCAACATCGGCTCGGCGCTGCACTCGACGGGGGGCGATGTCTTCCTGATCGTCAATCTCGGCGACACCCTTCGCCTGGACCTGGAGAGCGGGGCGGCCACGCCGCCCGAGATCCGGCTGTTCCGGCGCTCCGCGCTTCGGGAGGCGGGAAGCCTGGTGGCGGAAGTCCTGGACCGGCTCGGCGAGACCCGCACGATGGTCATCGTCGCGACGCCCGCTCCCTCGGCCGAGATGGATGAGGTCGGGGACGAGGTGACGCCGCTCCTCCTGGCGTCCGGGCCTGGGCAGGGCTTGCTGGCCGCATCCGGTTCCCCTCGCTCGCTCACGTCGGAGACCACCAGGCTCGAGGGCCTGGTCTCCCCGGTGGACGTTGCGCCCACGATCCTGCGCTTCTTCGATGTCCCCATCCCATCCGAGATGATCGGCCAGTCCCTGACGGCGACCGACTCGGAGGCGCCGTTCGACCTCCACCGCAGGCACCTCGAGCACCGCCGCATCCGCCTTCCCGTCCAGATCGGCGCCCTCGTGGTGATCGCCGTACTCGCGCTCACGACGATGGCCGCCCTCGCCGTGGTTCAGGTTCGGCGGCGCCCCCTCCCGCCCCGAGTGGCGGCGGTCGTTCGTTTCATGGGGCCGTGCGGGATCGCTCTTGTGCTCGCCCTCCTGGCGGGGGGAACGCTGCCGAGGCTCACGTATCCCTGGGTGGTCTCGTTCCTCGTCCTCTCCACGCTCGTGCTGGCATGGCTCTCCCTCAGGACCGGGGATCGTTTCAGAGACCCGCTCTCCCCCTTTCGGTTCCTCGGTTTCGTCGGGCTCGGCTTCGTGGTACTCGACGCCACCCTCGGAGGACGGGCGCTTCGGCTGCCGCTCCTCGGCGGCACCGCGTTCGACGGCGTTCGCTATTACGGCCTTCCCAACGCCTTCATCGCGCTGCTGCTCGCGAGCGCCCTGTTCGTCGCGTTCCGCCCGTCGCCCTTCGTGGGCTTCGCCATCGTGTTCGGGGCGGCGCTGTTCGCCGGGTTTCCCTCCCTGGGCGCCAATCTTGGGGCCGCCTTCACCCTTTCTCTCGCGGCCGGCCTGTGGTGGGTGCTTCGGACCCGCCCTCGCTTCGGGATCCGGGAGGTCGCCTTCATGGGAGGGGTCACCCTCGCCGGCCTCGCCCTCGTCCTGTTGGCGAACCGATATCTGACGACGGTACCAACCCACGTCGGACGGTTCGTCGCCGAGACGGAGAGCAGCGGGCTGAATGCCGTGATCGACACCGCACGGCACCGGCTCGCCGTGGGTTTCCGGCAGCTGAACGAGGTCCCGGCCGCCTACATCCCGCTTTTCGGGCTGCCGGTCGTCTTCTTCCTGGCGCTACGCCCGAAGGGGGAGATCGCCCGAGGGCTGTCCGTGGACGGCGCGTGGCGGCATATCGTGCTCGTGCTCACGTCCGCGAGCATCGCCGCCTACTTCGTGGAGGACACCGGCGTCGCGGCCGCGGCGCCTGGGTTCCTGTACGCGCTCGCGGCACTCGCGTATCCGGTCCTTCTGCCGCCTGCGACGGTGGGGCATGGGCCGGAGGTTCACGACGACACGAGGAGTGGGGAACCATGAGTGAGGGCGTGGAGCTCGTCTGGTATGGGGATGACGCTCCGGCGTACGACCTCGGCCCGGAGCACCCGCTGCGCCCGGCCCGTGTCTCGCTGACGCGGCGGCTGATCCACGCCTACGGGATCCTCGACGGCGAGCGTGTCCGTGAGGTCACCGCCCGAAGCGCATCTGACGAGGAGCTCCTGCTCGTCCACTCCGAGCGCTATGTCGAGGCCGTGCGCCGAGCCGGTGAGGGGGATGCGGGCGACTGGGGGAGGTACGGATTCGGTCCCGGAGACAACCCGATCTTCCCGCGGATGCACGAGGCCTCGGCGCGCGTGGCGGGCGCCTCCCTGGTCGCAGCCGAGGCGGTGCTGAGGGGACGGGCCGAGCACTCTTTCAACCCGGCCGGGGGGCTCCATCACGCCATGCGCGAACGAGCTAGCGGATTCTGCGTGTACGACGACCCGGCTCTCGCCATCGCGTGGCTGCTCGCGAACGGCGCGGATCGGGTGGCCTACGTCGACGTGGACGTGCATCACGGCGACGGTCCGCAGGCGATCTTCTACGGGGATCCTCGCGTCCTCACCATTTCGCTGCACCAGAGCGGCCGAACACTCTTCCCGGGGACCGGTTTCGTGCACGAGAACGGCGCGGGCGAGGCTCGGGGGACGAAGGTCAACGTGCCGCTCCCGCCGTTTACCGGAGACCGCGGATGGCTCCAAGCGTTCGAGGAGGTCGTCCCGCCGCTAGTCACGGCGTGGAGGCCCGACGTCCTGGTCACCCAGCTCGGGTGCGACACCCATGCGAGCGATCCCCTTGCGAATCTCGAGCTGACGACGGCGGCATACCGCAGGACGGCGACCTGGCTTCACGATCTCGCACACGAGGCCGCGAGGGGGCGGTGGGTGGCCACGGGTGGCGGGGGCTACCAGTGGTTCCGGGTCGTGCCCCGCGCCTGGACCATCCACTTCGGCGAGCAGGCCGGAGTCGAGCTCCCCGACGAGCTCCCGGAGGAATGGAGGGCGGAAGCGGAGGCGGAGGCGGGCTTCCCCGCGCCCCGGACGCTCTCGGAGCCGGAGCGAGATCCGCGGGAGGTCCGCGAGGATCCTCGCGCCCTCCGTGAGGCCGTGGCGGACGTGAAGCGCACGATCTTCCCCGCGCACGGCCTCGCTCCCTGAGGCTGACCGTTCGCCCCCGTGCCTACACTCTGTCGGCGTGAAGACGTGCACGGCCTGCGGGGCCTCGAACCCGCCCGAGGGGCGCTTCTGCGGTAACTGCGGAGCGCGGCTCAAAAAGGGATGCCCGCAGTGCGGCGCCGAGCTGCCCGGCCGCGTCCGGTTCTGCCCGACGTGCGGCGCGCGTCTCGCGGCTGGCCCCGGCGCGCAGCAGGAACGGCGCCTGGTGACCGTTCTGTTCGTCGACGTGGTGGAGTCGACCACGCTCGGGGAGCAGCTGGACCCCGAGCACTTCCGCGAGGTAATGGAGGCCTATTTCCGCGCGATGCGAACGGAGATCGAGGCCGAGGGGGGGACCGTCGAGAAGTTCATCGGTGACGCGATCGTCGGCGTCTTCGGCGTCCCTCTCGCCCACGAGGACGATTCTGCCCGCGCGCTGCACGCCGCCCTCCGGATGAGCGCCCGGCTGGAGGAGCTGAACCGCAGTCTCCTCGAGGCCAGGGGCCCTCGTCTCGCGATGCGCATGGGGGTGAACACCGGGGAGGTTGTAGCCGTGCGCGATTCGCTCCCCCACGAGGGGATGGTGATCGGAGACGCGGTGAACGTCGCCGCACGGCTCGAGCAGAACGCGAAGCCCGGGCAGGTGCTCGTCTCGGGGAGGACCGCGCGTTCGGCGCGCGGCTTCGAGCTCCGGCACGTCGGCGCCCTTAGCCTGAAGGGCAAGGCAAGAGCCATCCCGGCCTTCGAGCTGATCGCGACCACCGATGAGCCCACGCGAGGGGTCCCGGGGCTCAGCGCGCCCATGGTCGGCCGCGAACAGGAGCTCGGGTTGCTACAGACGTTCTATCGGCGAGCCACGAGCGAAGGCCGGCCGGCACTCGTGACGATCTATGGCGAGGCGGGGGTCGGAAAGAGCCGGCTGGTGATGGAGTTCGAGGAGTGGGCCAGGTCCTCGGCCGGCGCGACCGTCGTCGTCACCGGTCGCTGCCTTCCCTACGGGGAGGGGATCACGTACTGGCCGCTGGCCGAGATCCTGAAGCAGGACGCGGGCGTCCTGGACACCGATGCCCCAGAGGCCGCGCTCGCGAAGATCCGAAACGCCCTCGCCGGGAAGCTCGCCGCGCCGATCCCCGGGTCGATGGGAGTCCCGGCGGCGCTCGCTCTCAGCGTTGGCCTGCACGATCCCCAGGATCCGCCGAGCGAGCTGGAGCCGCGGCGCCTCCGGATGGAGACGCACGCGGCGTGGCGGACCTACTTCACCGCCCTGGCCGCGGCGGGGCCGGCGGTGGTGGTCGTCGAGGACATCCACTGGGCGGACTCGGCGATGCTCGATCTCCTGGAGGAGCTCGCGAACAGGGTGTCCGGGCCGATCCTCTTCCTTTGCCCCTCTCGCCTCGAGCTGCTGGAGCGTCGTCCGGGGTGGGGTGGCGGGCAGCGCAGCTTCTCCGGCGTCTACCTGGAACCCCTTCCTCCGCAGGCGGCGGAGCGGCTCGTTGACCACCTGCTGTCCTCGGAGGACCTCCCGCACGAGCTGCGCTCGCGCATACTCCAGCGCGCCGAGGGCAATCCGTTCTTCCTCGAGGAGATCGTCCGTCAGCTGGTGGACGAGCATGCC
>JACDEY010000088.1 GCA_013816105.1 Actinomycetota bacterium | reverse complement strand
CGATGGCGATGGCGCCGGCCGCCTCCGCGCACCGGGCGCACGCGCCGAGGTTCTGCGGATCCGTGATGCCGTCCAGGATCACCAGGAGCGCTGCCGGATCGGACGAGACGCGCGCGAGTCCGCCCTCATCGAGCTCTCGAGGCGGTCGGACGATGGCGACGACGCCCTGGGCGTCCCGGACCTCGAGTGCCTCCACATGCTCGCGGTCGACCCACTCCACGGGGACTCCGGCACGCTCAGCTTCCAGCAGGACCTGGCGCAAACCCTCCGTGGACCTGGAGCCTCGCACGCACAGGACCCGTTCCGCTCGCGCCGACCGGAGCGCCTCCATGACGGCGCGACGACCGCCCAGCGCCAGCGTCACGGGCCCGGGTGGGGCACGAGTGTCGCCACGGCGATGCAGGCCGCGCCGTCCCCCGTCAGGCCGAGGCCCTCCGGTCGTGTGGCCTTGACGGAGACCGCGTCGAGCGAAACGCCGAGGGCCGCCGCCACGTTCCCTCGGATCTCGTCACGACGGGTGGAGATGCGTGGGCGCTCCGCCAGAACCGTCAGGTCGCAACGGTGGGGCTGGAGGCGCGCCTCCCGCACCATCTCGGCCACGCGGGAGAGCAGCGTCAGGCCGGGGAGGCCTCGGTGCTTCGGATCCGAATCGGGAAAGTGCTCGCCGAGGTCCCCGAGTCCCGCCGCCCCAAGGAGCGCGTCGGCCAGCGCGTGGCAGAGGACGTCGCCGTCGGAGTGGCCGAGCAAACCCGGCTCACCGTCGAAGTGGACGCCCCCCAGCGAAAGCGGGCCGTCGCCACCGCGTGGGTGGAGGTCCAGCCCGAGCCCTACCCGAATCCCCGTCACGAGCGGCTGCCCCATAGAGTCTCGCCGCCCGTGCCGAGGATGTGCTCTGCCATCCTGAGGTCCTCCTCGGTTGTCACTTTCAGATTGGACCGCTCTCCGTCCACGACCGCCACACGGAATCCCGCGGCCTCCAGCAGCACGGCGTCGTCCGAGGCCGCCTCGCCGTTCGGGGCCCGGGCGTGAGCTTCGCGCAGCGCCTCGGCTCGGAACGCCTGGGGGGTCTGGACGAGCCCGAGCTCCTCGCGTGGGATGGTCTCCACGACCCAACCGTCTCTTACCCGCTTGATGGTGTCGCGGCTCGGAACGATCGGCACCACCCCATCCGCGTCTTCGGCCCCACCGGCGGGGCCGCGGCGGGTTGCCCACAGGCGCCCGGTGACGCGATCGACGAGGTCGACCGAGGCGAGTGGACGGGCCGCGTCGTGGCACAGGATGGCGTCGACGTGCGAGTGCAGAGCCTCCAGGCCCCGAGCAACCGAGTCCCGTCGGGTCGAGCCGCCCGTGACGATGGCGACCTCTTCGGCGATCCCCGAATCGGCCTTGAGCCGCCGGGCTTCGGATTGCCAGGCTTCCGGGACCACGATGACGATTGGGCCGACCGCCCGGGACGAGCCAAGCGTGCGGAGCGACCTCACCAAGAGGGAAACGCCCGCGAGCTCGGCGAAGGCCTTGGGGACACCCGCGCCAAGCCGCTCGCCGGACCCGGCCGCGAGGAGCAGGGCGGCAGCGGTTCTTGGGCCCCGGCTTCCCCCTGACACTCAGGGCAGCCTACCGTCCGGGGAGTACAGCTGGCGGGAGAGGCTGTAGCTAGTGCGCTTCCTCGAGGACCTTGTCGAGCATGGCCTCGGCGTGTTCCTCGTCGGACTCCACCGCGAAAGTCAGCTCGGAGACCAGGATCTGGCGCGCCTTCGCGAGCATCCGCTTCTCTCCGGCCGAGAGACCCTTCTCCCGCTCGCGGACGGAAAGGTTTCGCACCACCTCGGCCACCTGGAAGATATCGCCGGACCGCAACTTCTCGACGTTCGTCTTGAAGCGTCTGCTCCAGTTGGTCGGCATATGGGTCTCCTCCTCACGGAGGAGGTCGAACACCTTCTTGACCTCGCGCTTTGAGCAGATCTCCCGGAGACCGACCTGTTGACTGTTGTCGACTGGAACCATAAGGGTCAGGTCGCCCTGCGTCAGTCGAAGGACGAAGTACGTTTTCGTTTGTCCGGATATCTCGCGTTCCTGGAGATCTTCTATGATAGCCGCGCCGTGGTGTGGATATACAACCCTATCTCCCTTGTGGAACACGACACCCCCTCCGAATCGGAGCGATCACCTTCCGCGAACCCAGGGTAACACGGCTCCGACGGCCGCCGCAAATCAAAAGTGCTGGTCACGGGCCATGTGGGGGCCGGCTGCCGCCCGGGCTACGGAGCGCCCATCCATGACAGTGCTTCTCGGACGTGGCGCACCGGGCGGACGCGCACCCCGTCCCGGGTCCGGTGCGGGACCGATCCGACAGGAGCAACGATCAGCTCGTCCAGGCCCGCGGAGGCCGCCGCCGCGATGCGCTGATCCATGCCGGCGACGTCGCGCACCGTGCCGGTCAGGGACACCTCGCCGACGAACCCCACGCCCTGAGGTGGCGCATTCCCCGATCCGGCAGAAGCGAGCGCCGCGACGATGGCCAGGTCGGTCCCGGGATCGTCCAGATGAAGGCCACCGGTCGACGCCCCGAACAGCTCCGCGCCGGTTAGGTTCAGCCGGAACACCCGATCCGTCACGGCAGAGAGGATATGAAAGCGCCGGGGGTCGAGTCCGCTCACCTGTCGGCGAGCGGGACCGTTGGTGAGCATCACGAGGGCCTGCACCTCCACAGCGAGCGCCCGCCTCCCGGCGAGCGTGAGAGCGGTTGCGCATCCCGGTTCGACGGATCCGTCACCGATGCGAGGGCCGGCGTCCGTCTCGACCAGGCCCGAAGGCCGCATGTCGAACCAGGCAACCTCCCCTTCGGGTCCGAAGCGGTTCTTGCCCGCCGTCAGGACCCGCAGGCCCGACCGCGGGTCACCCTCGAACGTCAGCACGACGTCCACGGCATGCTCCAAGGTACGTGGCCCGGCGACATCGCCGTCCTTCGTCACGTGCCCCGCCAGGATGAGGGTGATGTCCCGCTCCTTCGCGAGCCCGATGAGGGCGTCGGCGCATGTCCGGACCTGGCCCGGGCCCCCCGGGAGGGACTCGGACTCCGCGTTCCTTATCGTCTGAACGGAGTCCACGATCAGCACGGAGGGACCGCGGAAGCGGGCGGCCTCCAGCACCTCTTCCAGGTCCCGGCCCGGGACGTACCCCAGGTCCTCGCCCGGAAGCCCGAGCCGGCGGGCCCGCGCGGCCACCTGGCCTCGCGCTTCCTCCCCGGAGGCGACCAGACAGGAGTGCCCGGCTCGGCTCAAGCGCGACGCCAGCTGGAGGAGAAGGGTCGACTTGCCGATGCCGGGCGCCCCCGCCAGGAGGAGCGTCGATCCAGGAACGAGCCCCCCGCCCACGACCCGGTCGAGGCCGGGAAACCCTGTCGAGATTCGGTGCTCCTCGGGATCCGGGGCCAGGGTGGCGATGCGAAGTGGTCGTGCGCCCGCCACGGCCCGGGCCCCCGACCCTGCCGGATGCTCGCCGATGGTCCCCCACGCTCCGCAGGAGGCGCACTTGCCCGACCACTGCCCGGCCGGATGCTCGCACGACGAGCAGACGAAGAGCCGCTTCACCTTGCCCACGTAAAGACCTTAGGGAGTGGCAGTGACACGGCCTGACCTGCTCCGACGTGTCGGTCGGCGCGGGCGACATCGGAGTGGGTCTCTAGGACCCCTCGCCTGGCGGAGCAGAGGTGTTCGGTTCCCGTAGCGCATCGAGGACGGCGATCCGCACCCGTTCCGCAGAGACCCCGCTCTCTTCGAGCAGGCAGGCAGCCACGCCTTCCCCGTCCCGAACGAGGGCGAGAAGGATGTGCTCGGTCCCTACGTACTTGTGACCGAGGCGCAGCGCCTCTCGGAACGAGAGCTCCATCACCTTCTTGGCCCGGGATGTGAACGGGATGTGTCCCGAGATCGATATGCATCTGGAGGTGCGGCGCCCACGGAGGCTCCAACGGCGCACGGGCAGCGGCCTGTCCAAGGCACCCGGCCCGAAAGCCTCCTCGGTACGTCGCCGAATCTCATCGATGTCGATGCCGATCGAGCGCAGGGCCTCCGCGTCTCCGGTACGGATCGGAGCGGGCGGCCCCTCTCCCACGATTCGGACGATGCCGCTGCGGATGTTCCTGGACTCGAGACCGAGACCTCTGAGGACTCTTTCGGCAACGCTCTGCTCGGTGAGACCGAGGCCAAGGAGGAGATGCTCGGTCCCGATGTAGTTGTGTCGCAGATCTCTGGCAGCCGCCTGCGCCTGGACGACCGCCTCCCGAGCCGACGAGGTGAAGCGCTCGAACATGGCGTTACCTCCTAGGGAGCAGCCGGCGCTCGGCGTGTTTCTTGTGAACGGCCTGCTTGCTCACGTGGAGCTCGCCAGCGATCTCCCGCCACGACCACCCCAGCTTTCGAGCGTTTCGAACCTGCAGGGCCTCCAACTGCTCCAGGAGCCTTCGCAGCGCGGCCACCGCGCGAAGTCCCACCCGTGGGTCACGGCTCGTCGTCGCCTCGGCCAGCCTCGTCGCTTCCTCCATGGGCGTCAACATATATTGACGTCCCGTCCATGTCAACCTAGGTTGACCGCCGGTCTTGGGGGAAGCTATGGAAGTGCGGTGGGCCGGCTCTAGGACTCCTGTCCCGCCAGCTCCACGGGAGGCATGTCGGGTGGGACCGGCGCCGACTCGAAGATGATCTCGTCGTCCCTCACGTCCACGATGATCGTCTGGCCCGCCCTGAACTCCTTCCACAGGAGCTTCTCGGACAAGGGGTCCTCGACCAGTCGCTGGATGGTTCGACGGAGCGGACGCGCGCCCAGGGAGGGGTCGTATCCCCTATCGGCGAGGAGGGTCTTCGCCCCGTCGGTCAGCTCGATCTCGACGTCCTTGGCCTTCAGCTGCTCACGGACGCGCCTCATCATGAGGTCGACGATGCTCTTCACATCCTCGCGCGAGAGCGAGTGGAAGACGATTACCTCGTCGATCCGGTTCAGGAACTCGGGCCGGAAGGAGCGTTTCAGCTCCTCCATGACCTTCTCCTTCATCCGCTCGTACGTCACCGTCTCGTCTCCCGCCATCGCGAAGCCGATCCCGGGGCCCTTCTGGATGTCGCGGGTCCCCAGGTTCGACGTCATGATGATCACGGTGTTCTTGAAGTCCACCTTGTGGCCCTGGGCATCGGTGAGGTGCCCGTCCTCGAGGATCTGCAGCAGCGTGTTGAACACGTCGGGGTGGGCCTTCTCGATCTCGTCGAACAGGACCACGCTGAAGGGCTTGCGCCTGACGGCCTCGGTGAGCTGGCCGCCCTCCTCGTACCCGACGTAGCCCGGCGGGGAGCCGATCAGCCGGGAAACGGTGTGCTTCTCCATGTACTCGGACATGTCGAGCTGTATCAGGGCGTCCTCGTCCCCGAAGAGGAACTCCGCCAGCGTCTTGGACAGCTCCGTCTTCCCGACGCCCGAAGGGCCGAGGAAGATGAACGAGCCGGATGGCCGCTTCGGGTCCTTCAGACCGGCGCGTGTACGGCGGATGGCCTTGGACACGGAGGTGACG
>JACDEY010000087.1 GCA_013816105.1 Actinomycetota bacterium | reverse complement strand
GGAACCGGGCATCGGCAAGAGCCGGCTGGCCGAGGAACTAGCCGCCGAGGCCCGGGCGCGGGGTGGGCGCGTGCTCTGGGGGCGGTGCTGGGAGGCCGGCGGAGCCCCGCCCTACTGGCCGTGGGTGCAGTCGCTCCGCGGGCTTCTGCGGGAAGGTGACCCGGAAGCTCTGCGGACGCACGTCGGTTCCGGTGCGCCCTACCTCGCACAGATGCTCCCCGACGTCGACGAACTGTTCCCGGACCTACCAGCCCCCCCCGGAGGCGGCCCGGAAGCTGACCGGTTCCGGCTCTTCGACGCCACGGCCACCTTCCTGCGCAGGGCGGGGGCCGACAAGCCCATCATGCTCGTCCTGGACGACCTCCACGCGGCCGACGAGTCCTCCCTCCTCCTCCTCCGGTTTGTGGCCCGGGAGCTCACCGGAGCTCACGTTCTGATCGTGGGTACCTTCCGCGACACAGAGCTCCTCCCCGACTCCCCCATGGCGGCGGCCCTCGCCGAGCTGGCCCGCGAGCAGGCCACTCGCCAGGTCTCCCTGTCCGGGCTGTCGGAAGCCCAGGTAACGGCGCTGATCGAGACCACCGCCGGGACGAGCGCCGTTCGGCAGGATCTGGTGCGGGCCATCTTCGCGGAGACCGAGGGCAACCCGCTGTTCGTGGAGGAGGTGGTCCGCCTCCTGGCGTCCGAGGGGCGCCTGGAGAAGCCCGGAGACGACATCGGTTGGCGTCTGGCCATCCCGCACGGCGTGCGTGAGGCGATCGGCCGGCGGCTTCGCCGTCTCTCGGACGAATGCAACCGGAGCCTGGGCGTAGCGTCGGTGGTCGGTCGGGAGTTCGATCTCGAGGTGCTCGCGGCGGTCACCGAACGCACCGTCGATGACGTCCTGGACCTTCTGGACGAGGCGGTGAAAGCCCGGCTGCTGACCGAGGTCCCGACCTCGGCCGGCCGCCTGCGTTTCGCCCATGGCCTGATCCGCGAGACCCTGTACGACTCCATGCGCGTGACCCGGCGCGTGCATCTCCACCGAAGGGTGGGCGAGACCCTGGAGCGCCTCCACCGCGATGACCTGGAGCCCCATCTGCCCGAGCTCGCCCATCATTTCTTCCAGTCGGCGGGAGGCCAGATGTCCAGGGCTGCCGAGTATGCCCGCCGGGCCGGTGACCGGGCCTCGCGCCTGCTGGCGTTCGAGGAGGCGGTCCGCCTGTACCGCATGGCCCTCCGCGCGCTGGACGAGCAGCGCCCGGTGGACGAGGCGGTGCGGTGCGAGTTGCTGCTGGCGCTCGGCGATGCCCTGGCCAGGGCCGGCGAAGCCGACGGGGCCAAGAGCGTGTTCCTGGAGGCCGCGAACGTCGCCATGCAACGGGGCATGCCGGAACCGCTGGCGCGAGCGGCCCTGGGGTACGGGGGGCGGTTCGTGTGGGAAGTGGGCAGAGGCGACCCACACCTGCGCCGGCTCCTGGAGGAGGCCCTGAGCGCGCTGGGGGAGGACGAGAGCGCGCTCCGGGCCCGGGTGATGGCGAGGCTGGCGGCCGGCCCGCTCCGCGACGACGTGAACCGCGAGGCGAGGGATGACCTCAGCCGTCGTGCCGTCGAAATGGGCCGCCGCGGCGGCGATCCGGGAACCCTGGCCTACGTCCTCGACGGCCGGTACGCCGCCGTGTGGTGGCCGGAGAACCTGGAGGAGCGCCTGGCGCTCTCCGCCGAGCTGGTGGAGGCAGCTGCTCGCGCCGGCGATCGCGAACGGGAGTTCCAGGGGCATCACTACCTGTGCCTCGCCCTCCTGGAGAGTGGCGACACGCCGGCGGTCCATCGCGAGGTGGAGGCCAAGGCCCGCCTGGGAGAGGAGATTCGCCAGCCCGCCCAGCGCTGGTATCTCGTCTCGGTCCGGGCCGCCCTCGCCGTCTTCAGCGGCCGTTTCGATGAGGGCGAGCGCCTGATCGAGGAGATGTTCGAGTTGGGCGACCGGGCGCAGGGACCGATGGCCAGAGCCTACGAGATCGGCCAGCTGTACGCGCTGCGCCGGCTGCAGGGGCGGCTGGCCGAGGTCGAACCGACTCTCGAGAGCCTGGCGGGAGAGTACCCAACGTATCTCGTGCTGCGGTGCGAGCTGGCCCAGGCGCGCATAGAGCTGGGTCGGGAGTCCCGGGCCCGCGAGGTGCTCGACGACCTCGCCCGGGACGATTTCGGCGTTCTTCCCCGCAACGACGAATGGCTTTTTGGGACCTGTCTGCTGGCGGAGGTCGTCGCCGCCCTCGGCGACGCGTCCCGCGCTCAGATCCTCTACGACCTGCTGCTGCCGTACGGCCCGCGCAACGCGGTCAGCGCGCCCGACGCCTACACGGGATCCGTCTCCCGGAACCTCGGCACCCTCGCTGTGGCGCTGTCGCGCCCGGAGGTGGGCGCGGTCCACTTCGAGGACGCGCTCGCGATGAACGAACGGATGGGCGCTCGGCCCTGGGTCGCCCTGACGCGTTACGAGTACGGTCGGATGCTGCTCTCATCCGATTCGGACCCTGCGCGAGCGTCGGAGCAGCTCGAGATGGCGCTGGAGACCGCTCGCCAGCTCGGCATGGCAACGCTGGAGGACCGGTCGTCCCGGCTCCTCGAGCACGCCGGGGGGCCCTCGACCAGGGGCCGTCGGATGACACGGACGTTCATGTTCACAGACATCGTACGGTCGACTGCGCTGGTCGAGGCCATCGGCGACGAGGCCTGGCAGGACCTGGCGCGCTGGCATGACGCCACGCTGCGGTCGCTCTTCGCGGCGCACGGAGGGGAGGAGATCGACCACGCCGGCGACGGGTTCTTCGTTGCCTTCGCCGAGCCGCGACACAGCATCGACTGTGCTGTCGCCATTCACCTCACCCTGGTCAACCATCGGCGAACCCATGGGTTCGCGCCCCGTGTGCGGATCGGCCTCCATACGGCGGAGGCGATGAAAGTCGGGGCGGGCTATCGGGGGAGCGGCGTCCACCTGGCCGCCAGGGTCGGCGCGCTCGCGGAGGGGGACGAGATCGTCGCGAGTGGGGCGACGGCGGAGCTGGCCGAGGGCTACGACGTGTCGAACAGGCGTCTGGCTTCCGTCAAGGGCTTCGCGCAGCCGGTCGAAGTGGTGACGATCGACTGGCGCACGCCCTCGTGAGATGCCCAAGAACCAGCCAAGCGGCTCGCCCGTAGTACCCCGCGGGGGGTCGCGACTTCGTGCTCCACGTCGTCCGGTGGGCGGGTCTGGCGGGAATGCTGCTCGCGGCCGGCGTGCTGCTGTTCCGCCGGCTGGTGTGGCGTCGTGTTGCCTCCGTACCGAGATGCCGGAGGGCGTCGAGAAGCGCTTCGCGGCTAGATCCCTTCCGCTCCCGGTCGGAGCGTGGGCCGCGTCGACGGCCGCGACGCTCGTCGCTCTTCTGATCGAGCCCGGCTACGCACAAGTCGATGCGGTGAGGCTGGGCCTGGTCGCCCTCCCGCTCGGCACGGTTTTGGCCACGCAGGCCAGGTCCCCCGACCATGGATCGAAGGCACCGCTGCTGGAGATGGCTTCGGTCGCCGGCCTCGTGCTGGGCGCCGCTCTTGCCGGCCACGTCCGGGGCAGCTCGCCGCTCGTTCCGAACCTTGCCGCCGCCACCATCCACGTGGCCGGCGCGGCGGCCTGGGGGGGAGGGTTGGTGACGCTGCTGGTCGCCGCCCTGCCATCGGCTCGGGCGCTCGATGGCGGCCGGAGGGTGGCACTGCTGGCACCGGTGGTGGCCCGATTCTCGAACATGGCCGTCGTGGCGGTGGCGGCCGTGGTGACGAGCGGCGTCTACTCGGCGTGGGTGGAGGTCAGCACCCTCGGGGCCTTACCGACTCGACGTACGGGCTGGTCCTGCTGGCGAAGCTCGGTGCCCTGGTGCCGATCCTTGCTCTGGGCGCCGTCAACAACCGGTGGATGACGCGGCGGAAGGTGCGCGCCGCCGCCTCCGGCACGTCCGGGGCGACGGCGATGGTCATGCTCCGGAACCTCGTGGCCTGCGAGGTCGGCCTCCTGGGCGTCCTCGTCGGCCTGACCGCGTTCCTACTCAGCCTGTCACCACCCGTGCGGCAACTGTGAAAGGTTCCCGTCCCACTGGTTCGAGAGGGAGCGCGGAAGCGGCAAGCGGTGAGGCCGAGAGTCCAACGCTTAAACTGACGATGTGCCGATCTATGAGTACCGATGCGCCGGGTGCGGGGAGCTCTTCGAACGCATCCAGCGGGCGACCGATTCGGCTCCGGCCTGTCCCCGGTGCGGCGCGCATCGTGCCCGACGCCTGGTATCCCTGATCGCCGGCATGGCCGGCTCCTCGGGCAGCATCGGTATGGGATGCGGGTGCGGAGGGGCATGCGCTTGCGGCCGCGGCCGCTGATCGGCCGCTCGAAGTCGCCCCGGTAATCCCCCACTTCTCCGACTGGAGATCGGCCGATCGCCGGCCCGTGGAGAGGTGCCTGCCGAACATCGCCGGGTTCCTCGCCTCTCTTTCCGGAACTGTGAGATCGATCACTGTCAATGCGAGCTCGCTGACTATCATCGAACGTATGTTCGCTTCGAGGGGGTGCGTGGTGAGCGAGCTGCGGTCGGCGGTGGAAGGCCTTCGGGCGGAGGACCTTGGGCACCTGTCCGATGAAGCTCTGGAGGAGGACCTCGCCGAGTGCCAGCGCGCGGCCGAGGTCCTTGAGGCCGAACGGCTGCGGCGACTCGCGGAGTTCGACCGGCGCCGTCCCTACCTCCGGGACGGGTATCTGTCGACCTCGACGTGGCTCGCCCGGCGGTTCCGGGTGGGCTTCGGGGCGGCTGCCGGTGACGTACGCAGGGCGCGGGCCCTGGGGGCCATGCCCCACACCCGGGAGGCCCTGGTCACGGGGCATATCTCCTCATCGGCCGCTCGGATGCTGGTGGAAGCTCGGGAAACCAATCCCGAAGCCTTCGCCGAGGCCGAGCCCCTCCTGGTGGACGCGGCTCGGCGACACTTCGTGCGGGACCTGGCCCGGGTCTTGGCGTACTGGCGGAGCGCCGCCGCAGCCGGCCACGAATCTGGAGGCGATGAGCAGGCGCTGCGGGAGCGCCGGAGGCTACACGTGTCCTCTACCGTATTCGGGCTCGTCCGCATCGACGGGAACCTCGATCCCGACACCGGGGAGACGGTGCTTACGGCCCTGCGAGCCTGTGTGGACGCCGAGCTGCGCTCGCCCGAGTCCGAGGATCGGCGAACCCCGGCCCAGCGGCGGGCCGACGCCCTGGGGGAGATCTGCCGCCGGTGGCTCGATTCGGGCGACCGCCCGGAGATCAGAGGGGAGCGGCCCCACGTCACCCTCACCGTGGATGTTCGGGCCCTCCGGGGCGAAACGGGGCGCCTCTCGGAGTTCGAGCACACCGGCCCGATCGGCGCTGAGGCGGCCCGGAGGTGGGCGTGCGACGCCGTGGTGACAAGGGTCCTTACCATGGGGCGCTCCGAGCCCCTGGACGTGGGCCGCAGGACCTCCGTGGTACCGGCCCCGATGCGCCGGGCGGTGGTCGTTCGGGACGGGGGCTGCCGGTTCCCCGGCTGCGACCGCCCGCCTTCATGGTG
>JACDEY010000276.1 GCA_013816105.1 Actinomycetota bacterium | reverse complement strand
GGATCGATGAATCGAGGAACGAGGCGACCTGCTGTGCGAACGTGGCCACCAGGATCCCCGCGAGCAGCATCACGATCGGCCCCGGCCACCAGGCCACGAACCCGGCGAAGAACCCCCAGAACGGCCCGAGCGCCTTGTGGGTCCACACGTAGATGGACCCTTCCTCGGGGAACATCCGCCCCAGCTGCGCCGTGACGAACGCGCCCGTGACCAGGAACGTGACGAACGCGATGCCCCAATAGACGAACAGCGACGGACCGGCGAACTGGAGGCTCGCCGAGTTCACGATGAACAGGACGATGCCCACGAAGATCACCACGAGGTCGAACGCGCCGAGCGTCCTGGCCACCAGGACCGGAGCGATCTCCTCCGAGGCCATGGGCCGTTCCGGCCCTCGGGTCGCCTCCATCCCTCCCCCTCTCTGAGACTGGAGCGACCCCTGGCGGGCCAGCGACGCCCCGGATTCCGTTCGACCTACGCCGGATTCTGCCCTCTGCCAGCGCCGATGTCCAACCAATCGGCGAGCCGGGCTGAGCCTAACCTTCGATCCCGTGAAGGCGCCGGGAGTTCCCGGAGAGGATTCCTCGCCCCAATTCCTCAGCCTCGCGGACGGTGATGAAGTCGCGCTCGACGGCGTCGCCGAGCGCTCGCTCCATGGCGCGCCTGGCCATCCGGGCGGCGATCCAGATGACCTCGGGCTCGGAGGCCTCGTCCGAGGCGTACAGAAGCTTCCCCGCCGGCGCGGTGCCCAGGAGAACGGTGAGGAGCTGCTCGATGCCCAAGGAAGCCCACGGGATCAGGACGGAAAGGTCGAGGTAGACGTTGGGAAGCGACGAGGCGATATAGGCGGCCACATCGGTCCAGGGGAATCCGGTATGGATCAGGACGATGGGCTGAGCGAGGTGCTCCTTCAGGAAGGGCAACAGGTCGTGAGGGCGGGCCCGGGAAAGCACGATGTCCGGGTCTCCGTTCCCCGTGTGCACGTGCAGGGGCCGGTCGTTCCGCCTGGCCGCCTCGGCGGCCCGGTACAGCAGGAAGTCGCGGACCGGCTTGGCGTGATCCCGGCTCTCCTTCCAACCGTCGGCCCGCCACCGCTCGTAGGCCGCCGCCGCCTCCCGCGAGGTGACGGGCTGGACGTCCAGGCCGGTCCGGTAGGCGATGATCGACTTGAAGGCCACCGTGGTGGGGTCGCCCGCGGCCCTGTCCATCTCCGCTTCGAAGGCATCCTCCAGGGCCGCCAGGTCCTTCGCCTCGTCCCGCGCGTCGACGATCATCGTCTCGATCCGGGCCACCCGGTGCACCGGCGTGCCCCCGACCGCCGCACGGAACTCCTCGGAGGGAACCCGCGGGAGGGGAAAGCCGTCGTCGACCAGCAGGCCGGCCACCCCGGCATCGTCGAGCAACGCCCGGATGTATCCGACCGGGTCGGCCCGGAAGGCCTTCTCCCGGGCGGCCGCGACCCCCTCGGCGGTCGCCTCGCACCCCAGCCGTTCTGCCAGCCACCGGCGCGCGGCCAGCGAGTACACCGTGGACTCGGTCATCCGGCGGGCCTGCCGCCACAGGCTCGGGTCCTCCCGCCCGGCCTCCCTGGTGAGGGTGGAGTCGGAGAACAGAGTTCCCAGGAGGTTCAGCCTGGTCTCGAAGTCCCGAGGGTCCTGGGCCAGCAGGTCCTCGATCCTGAAGCCATGGAGGTGGTTGTCGATGATCTCGGCGCCGGACAGGTCGACGACGGTTCCGGGGTTCCGCGCCATCACGTCAGTACCTCCAGAGGTGGGCCGCCACGACGGCCTCGTCGTCCATCCCAGCGAACGCTTCCTGCTCGGCCCGGCGAACGGCGACGAACGCGCCGAACAGTACCTCCCCAAGGGCCTCGCGCAGCACTCTGGACTCCTCCAGTTGGCCCACGGCCTCCTCCACCGACCGTGGGAGCCGGCGGATGCCGAGCCGCACGAGGTCCTCCTGTGAGTACCCGGCGGGATCCCCGGTGGCCTCCGGCGGAAGTCGCAGGTCTCGCTCGACCCCGGCCAGGCCCGCGGC
>JACDEY010000086.1 GCA_013816105.1 Actinomycetota bacterium | reverse complement strand
TCCGAGAACGCCCACAGGACGACGGCGGAGAGCGCGTAGGCGGCCGCGGACAGAACGGCCGCGAGGCGGACGCCGGTCTGGAACCGGACCGACCGGTAGCAGCCCACGCCGGCGGCGACCGGGAGCCCGAGAAGCAGGAACTTCTGGAGGAGGGCCGGGCTCCCGAGCGTTGCGAGACTCCCGATCCCGAGGAGACCGAGCGCGGGGCTCGCGGGATGGGACCCACCCAGGCCCGTGCTTCGCAGCGCGGAGGTCAGCTCCTGGAAGAATCCGGAGGGGGTCGACGGGAACGCCGCGAGACTCCCACCGAAGAGCGGGTTCGCGCCTAGTAGCCCACGGTAGGCGACCAGGCACAGAGCGCCGGCAAGAAGGCAAGCCACCAGGACCGGATGGACGCCTGCGAACGCCTTTGCGCGCGTCCAGGCGGTGGGGCGGGGTCCGGCCGGCGCGCGCTCCCACCGCGGCAGCAGGACCTCCCCGGCGGTCACAGCCCATCTGCGCAGACGGATTCCCGCCGGAGCCATGAAGCGATGAACCTCATGATCCCTAACCGCCCGCACGGCCTGGACTCGAACCCTTCGCCGAACCGTCCCCGGGAGATGCACCGCGTTCCAACCCCATGCGGCGAGGACCTGGTAGGCGTCCTCGAACCGGCGAGAGATGGCCAGCATGGCGACGCGCGCGACCCCCTGTAGGAGGTACAGGGGAAGGATCCACAGTAGGGAGATGAGCGAGTAATTCTTGAGCATGCTGGTGAGGGCGGCCCGCTCCCGGTAGTAACGATCCCTGGCCCTCCCGTCGGCCCCCGGGCGCTCCCGAGTCGCGGAGGCGCCCCGGTGACGCGCGACCGCCGACGGGATCATCAGGACCCGAAAGCCCGCGAGCCGCGCTCGCCAGCAAAAATCCAGGGCGTCGTAACGAGAGTCGAGGCGCTCGTCCAGCAGTCCGATTCGCGTCCACGCTTCCCGGGACACGAGCATTGCGCAGGAGGAGACGAAGAGAACCTCTCGAGCCCGCTGGTACTGGCCATGATCGATCTCGCCGTCCTCAAGGGTGCTGTAGGGATACCCGAACCGGTCGCTCGATTGGCCGATGTCGCGAAGTATCCTCGGCTGCTTCCAGTCCAGGACCTTGGGTCCGACGACGCCGGTGGACTCGTTCCGTTCGGCCTCCTGGACGAGCGTGGTGATGGCGTCCGGGGCGAGGGCCACGTCGTCGTGTACCAGGAGCAGGTGATCGGCCTCTCGCGCAGCCTTCGAGGCCAAGCCGTGGGCGAGGGCTCGTGCGAAACCCTGGTTCCCCTCGAGCCGGATCACCCGCTCGGCTCCCAGTGACCCTTCGAGCGCCTCGATGGAGCCGTCCGTCGAGGCGTTGTCCACGGCCAACACACTGATGCGCGGATGGGTTTGTCTGGCCAGGGAGAGAAGACAGCGGCGGAGCCACGGAGCGCCGTCCTTGACGACCAAGATGACCAGCACACTGGACGGCTTGACGCCTTCCTGCGAGCCGGCGTCCTTCGAGGGGCGGGTTTCAACGATCGGCATGATGGGGCGACCAGGCTGTAGAGGGGAAGTCGGCCGAGGATAGCACGACACCCAATCCTCCTCGGTCCCCCAGCGGCGGGTGGATCCGCTAGCCGGAGGATCCGCCAGAGAGGGTCCGAACACCAAGAAGGGGGGTGGCAACCCCCCTCCTAGGAGCGTCCATCGACGACGCGCGAGCTACCGCTTCGCCGTCGACTTTCTTGCGGTGGACTTCCTGGCCGTGGACTTCTTGGCCGTGGACTTCCTGGCGGTGGACTTCTTCGCCGTCGACTTCTTCGCAGTCGACTTCTTCGCAGTCGACTTCCTGGCCGTTGACTTCTTGGCCGTGCTCTTCCTGGCGGTCGACTTCTTGGCCGTGGACTTCTTGGCTGCCGGCATGGTTCACCTCCTCCCGTTCGCGCTCACGACGCCATTCGCTTCAGGCGTCGACGTTCCCGCTCGCTCATCCCGCCCCACACCCCATACCGCTCGTCGCGGCGGAGGGCATAGTTCAGGCATTCGATTCGCACGGGGCACTCCCCGCAGATGCGCTTGGCCTCTCGCGAGGACCCGCCCTTCTCGGGGAAGAAGACCTCCGGGTCGTGATCCTTGCAGCGAGCCAGCTCCTGCCAAGGTATGAAGTGATGCATCGCAGCTCCCCCGAATTACATTGTTGTAATTCTGACGGAGAACGGCTCCGGAATGCAAGTCGGCGCGCAGAAGAATTCGCGCCTCGCCAACGTCCCTCGTATCCATCCCATGAATGGTGGCGGGTGCGCGCGTCATGCGCAACCCCGACGGACACTTTTCTCGGTCGTCAAGGGGCTTTACGGTTATGGTAAAGAAGCTTTATCAGTCTTCTGGTTCGAAGAGCGAGGGCGCGAGGCGCTCGAGGTCTGGCGTCGAGGCACGCGCCCATACAGCGTTGTTCGCTCGGCGGGGGTGCGGCCGATCTCCCGGATCACCTCTTCGAAGTCTTCGGGCTCCTTGCGGATCCCCCACTCGGCGCCGGCCATTCGGGAGATGCTCTCCTCCATGAGCGTCCCGCCGAAGTCGTTCGCTCCGCCTGTCAGGATCGCCTTGCAGTACTCCATGCCCATCTTGACCCACGAGACCTGCACGTTCGGGATGCGTCCGTCCAGGAGGATGCGAGCCACGGCGTGCATCCGGCGGTTCTCCTCCAGCGTCGCGCCGGGGCGCGCCTTGCCGGCCAGATAGATGGGCGAGTTTCGGTAGACGAACGGGAGCGGAACGAACTCGGTGAAGCCCCCGGTCTCGGTCTGAATCCGTGCGAGGCGGCGGATGTGGGCCACCCAATGCGGTGGCGCGTCCACGTGCCCGTACATGATCGTCGAAGAGCTGCGGAGGCCGAGCGAATGAGCCGTCTTGACGATCTGCTCCCACGTATCCGCCGGCAGCTTCCCCTTGGTGAGGACCCAGCGGACTTCGTCGTCCAGGATCTCCGCCGCCGTGCCGGGGATGCTTCCGAGGCCTCGATGCCGGGCTTCTTGCAAGAACTCCCGGAAGGAGATCCCGAGACGCGAGGCGCCGTTCAGGACCTCCATCGGGCTGAACGCATGGATGTGCATGCCGGGCGTCCGCCCTCTGATCGCGTCGAGGATCTTGAAATAGAAGTCTCCCGGCAGGCTCGGATGGAGCCCGCCCTGGATGCAGACCTCGGTCGCCCCGTACTCCCATGCTTCCGATGCCCGGTCGGCCACCTCTTCGAGCGAGAGCGTGTAGGACTCGGTGTCGATCTCCCGTTGAGCGAACGCACAGAACCGACACCCCGTGTAGCACACGTTGGTGAAATTGATGTTCCGGTTGACAACGTAGGTCACCTCATCGCCCACCGCCTGGCGACGGAGGTCGTCGGCGACGCCGCAGAGCGCCTCCAGTGCCTCGCCCTCCGCCTGGAACAGCGCAAGCGCGTCCTCGTCGCTCAGAGGGCGTGCGGCGGACGCCTTCGAGAGGGCTCCCCGGATCTGCCCTTCAAGCCTTCGCGGTGCGATGGATGGTCGGCCGTCCCAGGCCCGCGTCACGGAGATCGCGTCGAAGTCTCCGTACACGTCGAGGGCGTCCTCTCGCAGGGCCCCGTTCCCCTTCGCGAAGGTGAGCGCCGTCGTCCTGGGCTTCCACAGGACCTCGGG
This sequence comes from Actinomycetota bacterium, assembly GCA_013816105.1. Lineage (GTDB taxonomy): Bacteria > Actinomycetota > UBA4738 > UBA4738 > UBA4738 > JACDCJ01. The sequence continues at coordinate 1,949 of JACDEY010000086.1, read as the reverse complement.
GTCCTGCCATGGGACGGGCTCTGGTGACCGACCCTGAACCGCCAGCCCGTCCTCGGCCGCCAACAGGCGAACCGGCTCCTGCATCTTCCCGGCGAGCCAGGGGTCTGGCCGGAGCGCGTACTCCGGATAAATGGTGAGCCGCTCCCGCAGACGAAGGCCCCTCTCTGCCGTACGGCGCTCGAGGTCCTGGAGCGCCGGCCATGGAGCCTCCGGGTTGACATGGTCGGGCGTGACGGGGGAAACCCCTCCCCAGTCGTTGATGCCGGCATCGAGGAGCCGCGGGTAGCCGTCGTCGGAGAGGTTGGGAGGCGCCTGCACGTTCATGGACGGCCCGAAGACCACCCGGGCCGTCGCCACGGCCGCCAGGAACTCCTCCTGCTGCGGTTCGGGGGAGTCTCGCATCGCCGTTCCCGGCTTCGCGCGGAAGTTCTGGATGATGACCTCCTGCACGTGGCGGTACAGGCGGTGCAGGCCGCGGATGGCCAGGAGCGATTCGGCCCGCTCTCGAAGCGTCTCGCCGATGCCGACGAGGATGCCGGTCGTGAACGGTATGGAGAGCCGCCCGGCGTCCTCGATGGTGCGTAGCCTGATCGCGGGGGCCTTGTCCGGAGAGCCGAAGTGGACCCCGCCCTTGCGCGTAAGCCGTTCCGAGGAGGATTCGAGCATCAGGCCCATGGACGCGCTCACGTGCTTCAGCCTGGCCATGTCCTCCCAGCTCATTACGCCTGGGTTGAGGTGGGGAAGCAGACCGGTCTCCTCGATCACCCGGATCGCCACCGCGCGAAGGTATTCGAGCGTCGAGGAGAACCCCCGAGCCTCGAGCCACTCGCGCGCCGCCGGATAGCGCTCCTCCGGCTTGTCCCCGAGGGTGAAGAGGGCCTCCTTGCACTGTCGACGCCGCCCGGCCTCGGCGATGGTCACCACCTCCTCGGGGGTGAGGAACGGCTCCACGACCCTGGCGGGGGGCTTCGCGAAGGTGCAGTAGTGGCAGTGATCCCGGCACAGCATCGAGAGCGGGATGAAGACCTTTCTGGAGTAGGTGACCGTCCTCCCGTGGCCTCGGTCCCGGGAAGCCGCGGCGATTGACAGCAGATCCTCGAGCGCCTCTCCCCGCGCCGCGAGCAGCGCCGTGACCTCCTCGACCGAGAGGGTCTTGCCGCCGCGGGCGCGCGCCAGCGCCCTGCGCATCTCATGGGACCGTTCGCTCACGATGACAAGATAACCCCCGTGCATGTTGCGGCCCTTGCGGGCGGCGTGGGGGCGGGGAAGTTCCTGAGGGGACTCGTGCGGGCGGTTCCCGCCGAACGGGTCACGGTGGTGGTCAACACCGGGGACGACATCCGCGTGCACGGGCTCCATGTCGCCCCCGACCTCGACTCGGTCACCTACTGGTTGGCGGGCGTGGCCGACCGCGATCGGGGGTGGGGTCGGTCCGGGGAGACCTTCCGGGCAACCGGAGAGCTTCGCGCACTCGGGGCCGCCGGCGCGTGGTTCGGCCTCGGGGACCTGGATCTAGCGACCCATCTGTTCCGGACCGGGCTGATCGACCAGGGCGCCACCCTTTCGGAGGCGACCGCCGCGATCGCTTCGCGCTTCGGCATCCTCGCCCGGGTCCTGCCGATGTCGGACGAGACGGTCACGACTCGCCTGGGCGTCTTGGACGAGGCGGGAAGGCCGCTAGACCTGCACTTCCAGGAATACTGGGTGCGCAGAGGTGGGAGGGATCGCGTGAAGAACGTTCGTTTCGACGGAGCCGACCGGGCCCGGGCGGCTCCGGGGGTCCTCGAGAGCCTGGCCGGGGCGGACGCCGTCCTGTTCTGCCCGTCCAACCCGATCGCGTCGATCGGGCCCATCCTGGCGGTGCCGGGCGTCCGGGATGCCCTGGCCATGCGCCGTACGAGCGTGGCCGGCGTGTCGCCGATCGTGGGCGGAGCGCCCCTTCGCGGGAT
>JACDEY010000275.1 GCA_013816105.1 Actinomycetota bacterium | reverse complement strand
TCCCTGTGACGCGGACGGCAGGGTGGCCGCTCCGGCGACGCCGGGAACTAGCGCGACCCCCAAGCCCAGTACCAGGATGAGGATCAAAGGCATTCTCAATCTCTTGTGCATGCGAACTACTCCTCTCGGATGATGAACACGCTCCAGGGGAAGACGCGCCCCGGGACGAACCTTTGGCCCAGGTGCTCTGTTGGGCCCGGCCGCCACCTCCTCTCATTCCGCGGGCTAGTTCTATCGAACTAGTACCTATTGTAATCCTCGTCACTTCGTACGACAAACTGGACTCTGACGCGTTTTTCTCAAGATTGCAAGAGTTGGTCAAGAGGATGGCTCGACGGAAGGGTGGAAGGGTCGATTTGCGCGACCGGTACCCCCTGGAACTAGGATGAACGGGTGACGTCCCCAGGGGTGCTCGCCGTTGAGACTCTGGGCGAAGCTCTACGGCTTCTCCAGTCGCGGGCCGGTATCAACCGGGACGACATGGCGCGCCTCGTCGGCGTCTCCAACGGGGCGATTTCGAATTACTTCAATGACGTGTCGGCCCCTTCGGCCTCGGTCCTTCGGCGGATCGCGAACGTGCTCGGAAAGCAGCTGAAGACCAACCCCGCCGTCCTGTGGATCGAGCTCGGTCACCTCCTGGACGACCGGGGGGTTGGGTACGCCGCCCAGGGGGACCGGCGGCGGCGCCACGACCATCTCGTCGACGAGATGCACCGATCGCTCACCGTCGGGGACATGGAAACCTTCTTCGACCTGCACACCGAGGACGTCGTGGTGCACGTCCCCGGCTCGAATCCGTTGGCCGGGGACCACAAGGGAGAACAGGCGGCCCGCCAGGTATTCACGAAACTGATGGAGCTCGCCGGAGACTCCCCGAGGTTCGAGGTCCACGACATCCTCGCCAACGAGGGGCACACGGTTCTGCTCCTCGGACTTCGTGCCCGCCGGGGAGAGGAATACGTTCATCTGAACTTCGACCTTGTGTGCCATCTTCGGGACGGCAAGGTGACCGAGATGTGGGTCAACCCCGAAGACCAGTACCGCGCCGACGCCTTCTGGTCCTGACGCCCCGCCGGGGAGCTTCCCGAGCTTTCGATATCCTTCGGCCGATGTCGGAATCGCTCGCCGACGACTTCGCCCGTGTGCGGCCTCCCCTGGAGGGGCGGCTGGTCCGGCTGCGGGCCGTGGAGGAGGATGATCTCCCGCGGCTGAACGAGCTGCTGTGGGACCCCTCCGTCACCGCCCAGCTCAGGGCGACGTGGCCTCAACCGCTAGGCGGAACCCGAGAGTGGTGGCAGCGCGCTCGCGGCGCGAACGACGAACGACACTTCGCGATCGCCACGCTCGCCGGAGAGTTGATCGGCAACTGCGCCCTTCGGCATATCGACCCCCGCCCGCGAAAGGCGGACCTAGGCATCTTCCTCGGAAGGCCCTTCTGGGACCAGGGGTTCGGAACGGACGCCGTCAGGACCGTCTGCCGATTCGCCTTCCGCGAGATGAACCTCCAACGGGTCGACCTCGAAGTCTTCGAGGGCAACCAGCGGGCGCGGCGCGCATACGAGAAGGTGGGGTTCAAGGAGGAGGGAAGACTGCGCCGGGGGCATTTCGTCGGCGCACGCCACGTCGACGTCATCGTGATGGGCGTGCTGGCCGAAGAGCTTATCGACGAGTGAGATCCCGCCTCGAGCTGGACGCGGGAGCTCGGCGCTCGAAACGGCTCAGCCCGTGATCAACTCCTCGATTGCGCGGATGAGCGTCGGTCGGTAGACGGTCCCCATGGCAGGTCCCTCACCAGGGAGCGAAGACCCACAGGACGACGTCGCGGTCCAGGTAGTCGAAGCCGCGAAGGCGTCCTCCGCCGACGCGAGGCCCATCGAATTCCAGGAGCTGGCGAGCGCCGTCTTCCAGCACGGTGAAGCGATCCTTCGCGCCGGGGGGCGAGGCCTGGAACGCGGATGGGCCGGCTCCCCGGCCGGCGCCTCAACCGATGTACGAGCGCGCCCACTCGGAAGGGTGTGGATTCCGCCGTTCGCGCCCGTAAGGAGGAGGGG
>JACDEY010000085.1 GCA_013816105.1 Actinomycetota bacterium | reverse complement strand
GCCGACTCGATGCGGACGCAGTTGGGTGGAGGGGTCTCATTCGGCTCCCCTTTCTGCCCGAGGCATGCACCGACCACGAGGCGTTTGGAGGATTGGGGACCCCTACAACTGTCACATATGAATCGAAAGGTCAAGTCGGGGTGCGGGCTGACCTGCCCTGAGCCCAGGGTGACAGCGGGGCTCCGGGGGTGGGACTCGAACCCACAACCTTGGGCTTAACAGGCCCCTGCTCTGCCGATTGAGCTACCCCGGATCGTGTGGCGTTCGGGAGACCGAGTCTATCAGCGGCCCTTCGGGGCCTGGCCCCCGAGACCGGCGGCCTCCTCGCGTGCGGCGTGAACCCGTCAGTTGACGGCATCGCCACACGGGGTAAGGCTCTAGGGGAAGTACGCCGACAGGAAGGAGGAATCATGGGCTTCAAGACCGGGATGATCGTGGGCCTCGGGGCCGGCTACGTGCTGGGGGCACGGGCCGGGCACCAGAGGTACGAGGACATCCAGCATCTGTGGGAGCGGATGCGGCGCTCCCCCAGCGTGCGCCAGGCCGCTTCACGCACGAAGGAGGCGATGGAGGGGAGCGCTACGTGGAGCGCGTCCGCCGTCCAGCGAGGGGTCGAGAAGGCAGGCGCCGTCGTGAAGGAACGTCTCCAGAAGGACGAAGGCTCCACCCTGGCACACGGGGACGGGAAGGGCTCTGGCTGAGCGACCCCGAAGGCCAATGCGGGGCGGCGTCGGGAAACCTCCTTCGCCGACGCTACTCGAGGTAGTCGCGGAGCTTCTGGGATCGCGACGGGTGGCGCAGCTTCGACAGGGTCTTCGACTCGATCTGCCGGATCCGCTCGCGCGTTACGCCGAACTCCCTGCCGACCTCTTCGAGCGTTCGGGGATGGCCGTCCACCAGCCCGAAGCGAAGCTGGATGACCTTCTTCTCGCGCTCGGACAGCGTGTGCAGCACCGATTCGAGCTGCTCTTGCAGGAGGATGAAGCTCGCGGCGTCGATGGGCACCACGGCTTCGGAGTCCTCGATGAAGTCCCCTAGGTGTGAGTCCTCCTCCTCGCCGATCGGCGTCTCCAGCGACACCGGCTCCTGGGAGACCTTCAGGATCTCGCGCACCTTCTCGGCGGGGACGCCCATCTGCCGACCGATCTCCTCGGGCAGCGGCTCACGCCCGAGGTCCTGCAGCAACTGACGCTGGACGCGCGCGAGCTTGTTGATGGTCTCGACCATGTGGACGGGGATCCGGATGGTGCGCGCCTGATCGGCGATGGCCCGCGTGATGGCCTGGCGGATCCACCAGGTGGCGTACGTCGAGAACTTGTAGCCCTTCGTGTAGTCGAACTTCTCGACGGCCCGGATGAGTCCCAGGTTGCCCTCCTGGATCAAATCCAAAAACAGCATCCCCCGACCGACGTATCGCTTCGCGATGGACACGACCAGACGCAGGTTCGCTTCGATGAGTCGCTTCTTCGCGAGTTGCCCGTCGCGTTCTACCCGACGGAGGAAATCGCACGTCTCGAGCTGTGTCTTCGGCCGGTAGGTCCTGCTGACACGCTCGCGACCGATGCCCTCGTTGCGGAGCTTCTTCTCGGGATCGAGCTGGTGCTCGCGGATTCGCACGACCGAATCCACGACGCGACGGAAGTGCTTCTGTTCGCCCTTGCCGTTGGAGACGATGGTGGTCTGCAGCTCAGTCGCGAACTCGCCGCCCTCCATCCGCATGGCGAGATCGACCTCCTGCGCGGCGGTGAGGAGCGGGACCTTTCCGATCTCCTTCAGGTACATCCGGACGGGGTCGTTCGTCGGGGACTTGAGCAGGTCCTCTTCACGGGGAAGGCGGATGGTGGCCGCGTCGCCGTCGCCGTCGAACTCGTCGCCCGGAACCTCGATGATCTCGATGCCTTCCTGACGCAGGTGCTCCTCCACCTGGCTCAGGAAGTCCTCGACCTGCTCCGGGGTGAGATCCTCCATCGAGAGGCCCTCGAGGAGATCCTCGGAGGTGACGAAACCGCGCTCGCGCCCGCGCGCGGTGATGGCCTCCTTGGCTTCGTCCATGCTGACGCCGCTGGGCGCGTCGGGAGTGGACCCGTTGGCCGGCTCAGCGAGCCGGCCCGTCTGCGTCATGGGCCTCAAGGTCTGCGTTCCATAGTCCTCGAATTGCCGCGAGCGTGGATCCAACAAGTGTCCCATACGAGCCCCGCGGTGCCTTGCTTCAGGCCCCCGGCTGGATGGCGTCCTGCGCGGCCCGGATTCGCCGGCGCGCGCCCTCGAGCTTCACGAACTCCTCGTACAGATCGTCGTACTGCAGGGTGCTGCGGAGCGGATTCATCTTCTCGAGTCTCTTTCGCACCTCGTCGACCTGCCTCTTGACCGCGAATTCCTCGAATCGCAGGAACGTCCTCTGGACGTAGTCCGGCGTGGCCTCGCCGACCGTCTCGAGAGGCTCCACGGCGAGCGCGGCGAAGAGCCGGCCGAGCTGATCGCTGCGATCCTGTGCCATCGCAACCAGCGAGCCGGCGCCGGTTGCCGGGGAACCGTCCTCACGAATCAGCTCGAACGCCTTCCGGTGCTCCGCTCGAGAGAACTGTTCGGGATCCAGCCGTCCGGTGAGACCGGCGCAGGCCTCGGGCGCCTGCACGAGCAGCTTCAGCACCTCGCGCTCCACCCGCTGCCCGGGGGGCATGCGGATGGGACCCGCCGGGGACGCCCTCGAGCCGTCGTGGGACGCGGCGGCTCTTTCGAGCTCGAGGAGCACCGCCGCGACGTTCACCCCCACCTTGTCTGCCAGGACCCGCGCGTATCGCTCGCGCCGGACAGGATCCTCGAGGGCCGAGATGATCGACACGCCGGCTCGGGCCGCTCGTGACTGCTCCTCCACGTCCGTGAGGTTCCGGCCACGCATCACCCGTTCGATCATGTAGACGACGAGAGGGGTCGCCCGGCCCTCCAGTTCGAGGAGCGCCTCAGCCGCTCCCTCTCCGTGAGACAGCGCGAAGTCGGCGGGGTCCTGGCCGTCGGGAAGGACGAGCACCGACACCTCCACGGGGTAGCGCTCGTGGAACTGGTATGCGCGCTCGGCGGCGCGGGCCCCGGCCTCGTCGGAGTCGAACGCAAGCACGAGCTTCTGGGTGAACCGGGAGAGCAGCCGAACGTGGTCCTCACCGAGCGCCGTCCCGCAGGTGGCCACCGCCTCGGGCACGCCGGACTGATGGAGGGCCATGACGTCCGTATAGCCCTCCACGAGCCACGCCCTCCCGGACCGCGTGATGTCGGCCTTGGCGCGGTTGAGGTTATAGAGCAGCGTGCCCTTGTGGTACACCTCGCCGTCCGGAGAGTTGACGTACTTGGCCACGTTGGTGGGGGCCTGCGGCCCTTCGAGCAGCCGCCCTCCGAACCCCACGGCGTTCCCCGCAAGGTCATGCACCGGGAACATCACGCGCCCGCGGAATCGGTCCCGCAGGTTTCCGGAACCGTCCCTGGCGGCGAGCCCCGCCGCGACCAGAAGGTCGACCGAGTAGGCCTTCGACATGCGCTTGAGGAGGTAGTCCGGATAGCCCGGGGCGTAACCGACGCCGAAACGCTCGACGCTCGCGGGCGAGAAGCCTCTGGCGTCAAGATACGAACGGGCGTCGGCGCCCTCCCGACCCTCCAGAAGGACCCTTGTGTACATGCGCGCGGCATCGGCGAGGGCCCGGAACAGGACCTGACGGCGTCCCTGCGCCCGCCTGTCGCCCTGGGTCTGCCCCTCGTACCGCAGGGTGAGCCCGACCTCGCGGGCCAGCTTCTCGACGGCCTCCGCGAACGAGAGCCCCTCGGTGCGCTCGAGGAAGCGAAAGACGTTGCCCCCTTCGCCGCAACCGAAGCAGTAATACACCTGCTTGGAGGGGCTCACCGAGAACGAGGGCGTCTTCTCCGGGTGGAACGGGCACAGGCCGCTCAGCGAGTCCCGGCCCGTCTTCTTGAGCTGGAGATGGCCGGAGACGACCTTCACGAGGTCGGATCGCTCACGAACCGCCTCGACGTCCTCCTGCCGGATGAGTCCAGCCATCACTCTTCCCCGCTACCAATGGCCCCCGAGAGCCTCGTTCCCTACACCATCCAGCTCCGGGGAAGGAAGAGCCGCTCGTACGTTCTAAGGGCGAACCGGTCGGTCATTCCCGCAATGTAGTCCGCCACGTGGGTGGCCAGGTCCCCGGGCGTTCGCATGTCCTCCGCGGGCACGGCCTCCGGATGCTCAAGGTAGTACGCGAACAGCGACGTGACCAGTGCGATGGCCTTCTGCTGCTCCTGCTGAGCCTCGGCCCGGAGGTACACGCGCTCGAACATGAAGTCGCGAAAGCGGTCGAGCGCCTCGAGGATGGGAGGAGACAGCGCAAGCTCGTCCCGATCCTCGCTCTGCTCCACGAGGTCGGTCACCAGCGTGTCGATCCGGCGGCTGTGGGTATCGCCGAGGACTCGGCGGACCTCGAGCGGGATGTCTCCGGCCGAAAGGACCCCCGCCCGGATGGCGTCGTCCACGTCGTGGTTCACGTAGGCGATCCGGTCGGAGAAACGGACGGCCTGCCCTTCCTGTGTGGCCGGCATCGGCATGGACCACGTGTGGTTAAGGATTCCGTCCCTCACCTCCCAGCTCAGGTTGAGCCCGCGGCCCTCGTTCTCGAGAACCTCGACGATGCGAAGGCTCTGCTCGCTGTGGCGAAACGGACGGCCGAGGAAGGGCGAGAGGGCCTGCTCCCCGAGGTGCCCGAACGGCGTGTGGCCGAGGTCGTGACCGAGGGCGATCGCCTCCGTGAGGTCCTCGTTCAGGCGAAGGGCGCGCGCGACGGTGCGCGCGATCTGGGAGACCTCCAGCGTGTGGGTGAGACGCACCCGATAGTGGTCGCCCTCCGGGGAAACGAAGACCTGCGTCTTGTGCTTCAGCCGGCGGAAGGCCTTCGCGTGGACGAGGCGGTCCCGATCGCGCTGGAACGCCGTGCGCAGTGGATGAGGCGCTTCCTCTCGATCTCTGCCCTTCGATCCCGCGGCGAGGGTCGCCCGATCGGAGAGGATCTCTCGCTCGACCCGTTCCGTGCGCTCGCGCACGCTCTGCCCGACTGCCACGTCTGAGAAAGGGTAGCACCGCCCTCGAATGCCCCGGCCGTCCGGGCGGGCGACCGGTGACGCCAACGACTCAGCGGCCGGCGACGCGGTAGTAGAGGTACGCGAACGTCTCGCGGGCGTATCCCGACATTCGCGTCCACTGGCTTCGGGCCGCCGACTGAAACGTCGCCGACACGTACGCGTCGAGCCCCAGATCCCGGGCCATCCTCCGGATCCTCAGGTTGTGCCAGGGGTCCGAGACGAGAAACACCGTGGACAGGCCCCGGTCGCGCATGAAGCGGGCCGCGCCCTGGAGGCTCTGCAGGGTCGTGTTTCCGGTCGGCTCCGAGAACACCGCCACCTCAGGCACACCCTGGGAGATGAGGAACGAGCGGCCGGCCGCAGCCTCGGTGGTGACGTCCCCCGGCTGTCCACTCCCCAGTACCACGATCATCGGGGCGAAGCCCTTTTCGAACAGAAGCGCGGCGTGCTCCAGCCGACCCTGGAACACCGGGGACGGATCACCGTCGTATTGAGCCGCACCCAGCACGGCGATCAGGTCGACCC
>JACDEY010000274.1 GCA_013816105.1 Actinomycetota bacterium | reverse complement strand
ACCTTGAACGGGGGCATGGACTCGATTCTAGGCCGCACCGATGACGTGCATTCCGGTCCCCGCCAGGAACGTGGACCTAAAGGCGGCCGGCCTCGATGATGCGCTGCAGGAAGCGCTGGGTTCGCTCCTCTCGCGGGGAGCTGAAGATCTGCTCCGGCGGACCCTCCTCCAGGATGCGGCCGGCGTCGAGGAAGCAGATCCGGTTCGCGATGTCGCGGGCGAAGCCCATCTCGTGAGTCGCGATGAGCATGGTCATCCCCGTCTCGGCGAGTCCACGGATGACGTTCAGGACCTCGGCCACCAGCTCGGGGTCCAGGGCGCTCGTGACCTCGTCGAAGAGCATGATGTCCGGGTTCATCGCGAGCGCCCGCACTATCGCCACGCGCTGCTGCTGGCCGCCCGAAAGGCGATCCGGATACTCGTCCTTCTTGTCGAGGAGGCCGAAACGCCGAAGCAGCTCCTCGGCCTCGCTCTGCGCCCGCTTCTTGGAGTGCCCCAGCACCTCGGTCGGCGCCAGGGTGATGTTCCGCATCACCGTCATGTGAGGGAAGAGGTTGAACGCCTGGAAGACGATCCCGATGTGTCGCCGGATCCGGTTGACGTCCACTCCCGTCGCGGTGATCTCCTCGCCCTCCACGACGATGCGCCCCGAGTTCACCGGCTCGAGGAGGTTCACGCACCTCAGCATCGTCGACTTTCCGGAGCCCGATGCGCCGATGAGGCAGATGACCTCGTGGTCCGCGACGGAGAGATCGATCCCCTTCAACACCTCGAGCTTCCCGAAGGACTTGTGAACCTTTTCGAGCCGGAGGACCTCGCCGTTCACTACACCGCTCACCGGCCGCCCCCCGCCTGCGTGCGCCGCTGCTGTCTGGCCAGCAGGACGTCGGTCAGCCGGGCCAGCGGGATGGTGATGGCAACGAACAGGATCGCCGCGACGACGTAGCCCGCGAAGTTGAAGTGCGTCGTGCTGTATCCCTGGGCGGTTCGCACGGCGTCCACGAGGCCGATGGCGGCCACCAGCGCCGTGTCCTTCTGGAGGCCGATGAAGTCGTTGAGCAAGGGGGGGATCACCCGGCGGATCGCCTGAGGAAGGACGACGAACCGCAGGGCCTTCCCGCTGGAGAGCCCCAGCGACCGGGCCGCAGACGTCTGGCTCTCGTGGACGGATTCGATCCCGGCCCGGTAGACCTCGGCGACGTAGGCGGAGTACACCATGGTCAGGGCGATCACCCCGTAGCTGAACTGCGACAGGCCGGAGATCCCCTGGATGCCGAGCCCCGGGAACCCGAACGCCACGATGAACAGCCACAGCAGAAGGGGCATGCCGCGGAAGAAGTCGATGTAGGCGATCGAAACCAGCCGGAGTGGGAACATCACGGGGCCGGGGAGGCTCCGCAGGACCGCCAGCAGCAGTCCGAAGATCAGCACGAGGACCTCGGCCATGAGGAACATCTGGGCATTCACGAGGAAGAACTTGACCGCGACGTCGGGGAACGCCCCCCGGAGGTGCTCGGGCGCGAAGAACCCGCGCCGGACGACGGCCGCGCCGGGCGCGTTGGCCACGAGGACCACGATCACGACGAAGAAGGCAAGCGTGCTGACCGCGGAGACCCACACAGCCCGCCTGCCGCCGAGCATCCGGGAGCGGCGCGCCCCCACCGGCGGCGGGGAGGGTGCCGAGGGCGGCTGAACCTGGGCGATCTCCCCCGGGGAGGTGGTCACTCGCCGCTGGCTACTCGAAGACTGTCAACGGCGTGCTTCCCGGGAACCATTCCGTCTGGGCGTCCTCGAGGACGCCTTCGTCGCGCAACTCTTCGATGGCCGCGTCCACGCACTCCTTCAGCGGAGTTCCTTCCTCCATGGCGAGCCCGTACTCCTCGTTCGTGATGAACTCACCGATCAGCGCGAGCTCCACATCCTCCGAGGTCTGCATGATGCCAACCGCGATCGGGACGTCGATCACCTGCACGTCGATCGTCCCCGACTTGAGGGCCGCGGCCGTGATGTCCGTCGTGTCGAACTGACTGACTTCCTGGGTCAGCTCGAGGTTCTCCTCGATGTAGGTTAGGCC
>JACDEY010000084.1 GCA_013816105.1 Actinomycetota bacterium | reverse complement strand
GGCACCGAGCCACATGGACCCTCCGGCGCGCGGAGCCAGCACCTGGACCTCGATGTGCTTGGGCGCGGGCAGGTACCGTTCAAGGTAGACGGCGTCGTAGCCGAAGTACGCTTCCGCCTCCCTCATGGCCGATTCCAGTGCCCCCTGGACCTCACGGTCGGAGTTCGCGACCCTGAGGCCCCGGCCGCCTCCCCCACCCGCTGCCTTGATCGCCACGGGATAGCCGTGCGCCGCGGCGAAGATCCGCACATCCTTCACGCCGAGGACCGGCTCCAGCGTCCCTGGGACGGGCGTCACGCCCACGGACGAGGCCAGGCGGCGGGCGCCGATCTTGTCTCCCGACGCGCGAAGCGCCTCCGGCGGCGGGCCGACCCAGGCCAGGCCGGCGCCGATCACCGCCTCGGCGGCATCCGCGCGTTCAGACAGGAAGCCGTATCCGGGATGGATCGCTTCGGCTCCCGTGGCGCGGGCCGCCTCGATGACGGCGTCGAGGTTGAGGTAAGTCTCCGCGGCATCGCTCCCCGGGAGCCGGACCACCTGGTCCGCCAGGCCGACGTGCCGGGCCCGAGCGTCGGGGTCCGCGTAGACCGCCACCACGCCGATCCCCAGGTCACGGCACGTTCGCGCCACGCGGACGGCGATCTCGCCCCGGTTCGCGATGAGGATCTTGGTGAACACGACGCGAGGAAGGCTAAGGCCTGGGAAAGGCTTTCGTCAGGCGACGCGATCGGCGGAAGGTATCGGTCGCCGGAGCCCGCAGCGCCTACCCCTTACCTTCCGGCTGCGGCTTGGTTTGCTGCGCCAGTCTGCGCCGACCCGTTCACAGAGTCACCCTCGCGAGGCAGCTCCTGGATGGATCCAGGAGCTGTCCGTCCGGCCTTCTTCCAGAGTTCGCGGAGGTCGAGCGTCCGCTCCTCGTAGAACCTGTTGGTCCTCATGGATCCGCCTCCTGCCGTGAGGCTAGCACCCAGCGGGGGCCCGCCCTCGTCACCTGGCTGTTGACTCGATGCCCGACGAGCGACTCGAGGAGGCTCGCCGCGGCCAGCACCCGGTCCAGGTCGATGCCCGTCTGGATGCCCATGTCGCTCAGCATGTGCACCACGTCCTCGGTGGCCAGGTTCCCGTTGGCTCCCGGAGCGAACGGCGATCCCCCCAGCCCTCCGATGCTGGCGTCGAACTCCGTGATCCCAATCTGCATTGCAGCGAGGGCGTTCGCCATGGCCGTGCCTCTCGTGTCGTGCAGATGCAGGTTGATGGGCGTATCCGGGAGCCGCTGCTGCAACAGGCCCACGACCTCCCAGATCCGGGTGGGCGTGGCCATCCCGGTGGTGTCGGCGAGCGAGATCCGCTGCGCCCCCGCACCGACCACCCGCTCGGCCACCTCCAGAACGCGGGCCGGCGGAACGTCGCCCTCGTAGGGATCGCCGAACGAGGCGGAGATGGATACTTCGACCGGCAGACCGGCGGGCTCCGCGACCCCCACCACCTCCGCCACATCCGCGATGGACTCCTCCACGGACTTCCCGACGTTCTTGCGGTTGTAGCCGTCGGCCGTCGCGAGGAACGCCTGGAGGGAGGCGAAGCCTCCCGCTTCGATCGCCGCCTCCGCACCCCTCCGGTTCGGAACGAGAGCCGAGTACGACACCCCCGGACTCCGCCGGACCCGCTCCCACACCGCCGCGGCGTCGGCCATGGCCGGTACCGCCCTCGGCGAGACGAAGGACACCGCCTCCAACTTGGGGACGCCGGTCTCCGAGAGGGCGTCGATCAGACGGACCCGGTCCTCCACCGACAGGGGCCTCTCGGACTGCAGTCCGTCCCGAGGCCCGACCTCACGGATCGTGACCCTGCCCGGAAGGTCCGTCACCGCCCCTTCCACTCGGGGCCCCGCTTCTCGTTGAAGGCGGCGATCCCCTCCCGACGGTCCTCCGAGGCGACCGTGCGGCGCCACGCGAGGTCCTCGAGCTCGAGGGCGTCGTCCAGCGGCAGGTCGAACCCTCGATCGATGACCCGCTTGGACTCGCGCACCGATACCGGGGCCCCACGGCAGATCTCTGCTGCGAGGTCATCCGTCGCCGCGGCGAGATCCGCGCGGGGGACCACCCGGCCCACCAGGCCCATCCTGTGAGCCTCCGGGGCCGTGATCCGCCGCGCGGTAAGCACCAGCTCCTTCGCCCGAGCGACGCCGATCTTGCGGGCGAGGAGCTGCGTTCCTCCCCCGCCCGGGAGGATGCCGACGCGCACTTCCGGCAGTCCGAACATCGCGTCCTCGGAGGCAACGATCAGGTCGCACGACAGCGCCAGCTCGAACCCACCGCCGAGGGCGTGGCCGAACACCGAGGCGATCGTCGGCTGCGGGACGGCGCGCAGCGAGTCGAACATCCCGCGCATCAGGATGCGGTTGCGGAGCCATCCCGAATCGTCCAGGCGGTTCCGCTCCTTCAGATCGGCTCCCACGCAGAACGCCTTCGGGCCCGCGGCAGCGAGCACCGCGACCCACACGTCGGCCCGCGCCGCGGCCTGCAGGAGGGTCCCGGCGAGTAGATCCGCCATCTCCCCCGAAATGGCGTTCAGCGCCTCGGGGCGGTTGAGGGTGATGGTCGCGACATGCCCATCGATCGCCGCTTCGATCGAGCTCACACCGGGGGGACTCCGTGGCGACGGCCGCTGAATTCCCGATCCTTGCCGCGGGAGTGGGCGAGCCGCCGGACGAGCTCGCCGCGAAGGTCGTCGGGCTGCACGACCGCGTCGACCACGTTCTCCGAGGCGAGGTGGAGGAGGTCGATGTCCTCCTCGTACTCGCGGCGCTTCTCGGCGACGAACGCCGCCCGTTCCTCCACATCCTCGATCGCCTGCATCTTGTTGAAGAACACGGCGTTGACCGCCGGCTCCGGTCCCATGACGGCGATCCGCGCGGTCGGGAGCGCGATCGTGGCATCCGGCTCGAAGCCCGGCCCCGCCATCGCGTACAGGCCCGCCCCGTACGCCTTGCGAACGACGACACAGAGCTTCGGAACCGTCGCCTCCGAGACGGCCGTGATCAGCTTCGCTCCGTGACGGATGATCCCCTGGCGTTCGACGGCCGACCCGATCATGAAGCCTGGGACATCGGCCAGGAAGACGAGGGGGATGTTGAACGCGTCGCACAGCCACACGAACCGCGCCACCTTGTCCGCGGAGTCCACGAACAGGACGCCGCCCTTGACCATCGGCTGGTTCGCGACGATGCCCACCGGCGCTCCCTCGATCCTGCCGAGGCCGACGATCACCTCTCGAGCGAAGTCGGGCTTGATCTCGAAGAAGGAGTCCTCGTCCAGGAGGCCCGCCACGAGCGCGTACATGTCGAACGCCCTCGACTCGTCGCTCGGGACGATGTCCGCGAGCGATCCGCGGTAGGCCGGCGGCCGCGCGTCCGTCCACGGAGCCTCCTCCAGGTAGGACTGCGGGAAGTAGGATAGGTATGCCCTCGCGGCCTCGATGGCGGCCTTGTCGTCGGGCACGCACAGGTCCCCGCACCCGGAGACCTCGCAGTGCATCCGCGCGCCGCCCATCTCCTCCAGGCTGACCTTCTCGCCGATGACCTCCTCGGCCATCCGGGGTGAGCCCAGATACATCGAGGCGTTCTTCTCCACCATGAAGACCACGTCGCAGAAGGCGGGGATGTAAGCGCCGCCCGCCGCGGACGGCCCGAACAGGCAGCACACTTGTGGGACGCGACCGGACGCCTGGACCTGGTTGTAGAAGATCTTGCCGGCTCCCCGCCGACCCGGGAAGAGCTGGACCTGATCCGTGATGCGGGCGCCCGCGGAATCCACGAGGTAAACGAGGGGGAGCCTCCGCCTCCGCGCGAGCTCGATGATGCGGATGATCTTCTCGACGGTGGGTGCGCCCCACGACCCGGCCTTCACGGTGGGATCGTTCGCCATCACGGCGACGGGCCGTCCGGTCACCTCCCCGACGCCGGTCACGACGCCATCCGCGGGAAGGTCGCCTGCCAGGGCGCTCACGAGGAGGCCGTCCTCCGCGAACGCGTCGGCGTCGTCGAGGAGCAGCCGCAGTCGCTCGCGGACGAACAGCTTGCCCTGCTCGGCGAGCTTCTGATGGTATTTCAGAGCGCCCCCCGCCCTGGCCCGCTCGAGGGCTTCCGCGAACGCGTCCTGCAGGCTCCCGCTCATAGACGAGAGTCTAAGCTGGGAGGCCTCGGGAACCTCCGAGGCGGGAGATCTCCAGATGAAACTGCGGCTGGGCACCGTCGTCATCAACTGCAACGATCTCGACCGGATGGCCGAGTTCTGGAGTGCGGTGCTCGGGTACCGGCCGGGCACCGTAATCGAGGACGGCCACTTCGTCGTGCTGCGCGATCCCGAGAAGAAGATCTCCGTGTCCCTCCAGAAGGTCCGGGGTGGGGAGATCGGCAGGAACCAGATGCACCTCGACCTGTACGCATCGGACGAGGAGGCCGAGGCGGATCGGATCGTCGCCCTCGGCGCCACGCGCATCCGGAAGAACGAGGATCCGGACGACACCTACGTCGTCCTCGAGGACCCCGAGGGGAACCAGTTCTGCGTGTGCCGGGATCAGCCGGCCGACCCGAACGTGGCCTGATCGGCCGGCCTCAGGCCCTGCCCAGCAGGCGAGACTTCTGAGCTCGGAACTCGTCCTCCGAGATGACGCCGTCGCGCCGGAGCTGGTCGAGCTTGTCAAGCTCGTCGGCGACCGACGGCTCGGATCGGCCCGCCCGCATCGTCCTGCGCTGGTTCTCCTCTCCCACCTCGTAGATAGTCTTCTGGACGCGCTCGGGGTCTCGGATGTCCGTGAAGAGCTGCTGGCCGAACTCTCCCGCCGACTCGATGCGCAGGTCCCCCGCCCCGATCATTCGCTCGAACACGCTCTGGTTGAACCGGACGTCGTTGATGTTCTCGAGCGGGATCTCCATCGATTGCTTCGCGAACCAGCCGGAACGGTGGATGAGCCGGTCGGTCGTCACGACGAAGTGAGATGTCACCCAGGCCACGAAGGCGCGGAGCGGGTACACGGCGAATGCGGCGAGGCCGATCGCGACGATCACCAGCCTCGTCCACCCGGGCCAGGAATCCGGCAGGACCACGAATCCCGCCACCACGACCCCGACGATGAGGATTGTCACCAGGGCCGGCGGCACCAGGGCGATCCAGTGCGGCCTCAGATCGAGGACGAGCTCTTCGTGGTCGGCGAGAAGCCGCCGGGGGAACGCCATGCGCGAACGGTACTCCGGCCCAGCCCGGCGAGGCAAGCACATGGCTCTCTCGTCCTGGGATCCGCTACCGTGGCCCGGTGGACGACGATCGCTCCAAGCCAGCTCTCGACGCAAACGAGCGGACCATGCTCACCGGCTTCCTCGACTACCAACGGGCGACGGTGCTTCGAAAGGTGGAAGGCCTCTCCGACGAGGACCTCCGACGACCCATGGTCCCGTCCGGCGTGACGCCGCTCGGCATGGTGAAGCATCTCGCGGGCGTGGAGCGGTGGTGGTTCCGCATGTGTTTCGCGGGAGAGGACGTGGCGCCGCTGTGGACTGAGGAGGATGAGGACGCCGACTGGAAGGCCGCTCCGGAGGAGACCACCGAGGAGATCCTGGGTCTCTACCGCGCCGAATGCGATCTCAGCCGCGCCATCACCGACGCGGCGCCCACCCTCGAGGAGCGAGCGCGAAGGGCCCGGTTCGAGGGGTACGCGC
>JACDEY010000273.1 GCA_013816105.1 Actinomycetota bacterium | reverse complement strand
TTGCCGAGTAGGAACTCCCCGGGCGGCTGCCCGCGGTAGCGGGGGCTCTCCCGAGGGAGCGCATGATCCACCGAGAGGGCCCCCGTCGAAGCCGCCCTCGTACGTCCGATCGGTCCGATCAAGACGTTCCGAGGAAGGCCGAGGCGGGACTTCGTTCTGGCTCATCGCGGCGGCGGGGGAGCCGACGCCCGAGGCAACGGGCCGACCCCCCGTCCACCACCGATCGGACCCCCATCCCTGGTCTGGCAAGCGGATTTCCAGCCCGACGGACTGAGGAGGCGAGCGCCCCTGCTTCTCTTGACCGCTCCTCGGCTCCCGACCACGCCGAGTCGGGGTGCGCGGTGGCGCCCACCACGTGCACTCGCCGGGTCGAAAGCTCGATGAAGAACAGGACGCGAAGATCGTCTTCAGCCTGATCGTCTCGACGGTGAAGAAGTCGGTCGCGAGGATCCCCGCCGCCTGTGACCGGAGGAACTCGATCCAAGTTGGTCCGACCCGGCGGGGAGCAGGGTGAAGGCCCGGGGCCGATGCGTAGATCTGTGGCGATCTGCGGCGTTTCGTAGCGCCGCGGTGTCGGGTGAGGCGGCTGCGTAGCTACGCCGTTACCAGACCGGCCGAATCCGTTACCAGGGTGGTACGGGCAACGCTCTCTGACCTGCCAGGTCGGGGATTTCTACCGCCCCGACCTCCCCACCTCCCCGAATGGGTGAGCGAGCCGTTTCCGACTCGCTCGCCCAGCGCGCCCGACGGGCTTCGATCCCGCGATCTCCTCCTTGACAGGGAGGTGAGGACGACCGGACTCCTCTACGGGCGCATATGTGTTGGTGCCGTGCCCCCAACGGGATTCGAACCCGTGCTTCCGCCTTGAAAGGGCGGCGTCCTAGGCCGCTAGACGATGGGGGCCCTGCCCCTCGCCATCTTCCCATCGGGGACAGCCCAGAGAGTATAGCCAGGGCCCTTCAGCCGCCTGACGCGCCGCGCCATCTCAGCTCGGGCGCCCGTCGCACACGAGGTCGACGTCGGAACCGCTCGCGGTCACTGCGGCCTGCAGGTCCTCACACCGCACCTTCGTCTCGGCAGCCGCATCGCTGAACGCCGGTGCCTCGAGCGCGTCCAGGATGGGTCCCGGACCCGGGAATCCGGCATCCCGGACCTGGCGCATGAGATGGAGCTGGCTCCTCCATGCCTCGAGGTAGTCGCGCTGAGCACCGGCGAGCTCCTGGGGCGGATCGAGCTGGCGGAGCGCGTCCACGACATCTTCATAGAGCCGCGCGCTCTGGTCGACGAACACCGCCAGGACGGCCATCCGGTCCTCGCCTGCCGGGGCGTCCTCCAACCGACTCTGCAGTTCGCGGCGGAGACCGCGCTCCTGGATGTGCGCCGTCTCGCTCACGCGCAGGAGCTGCTGGAAGTAGTCACCCGGCGCGGGGCCGGCATCGGCATCCCCGCCGCACGCCGCGGCCAGCAGGAGCAGGATGGTGAACGGTCGACGGAGCCACATTCCACGAAGCGTGTCAGCGGACCGACACGAACGGCAACCGCTCAAGGAGGCCCGTGCTCGGGCCGAAACCGGTCGTATGCCTCACGGTGAGATCCGGGTGGTGCTGGAGTGGTTGGGGCTCGTCGAGCCCGACCGGTCGCGCCGCGAGCCGATCGCGCTCCCGAGGTGGGCTCCGTGGCTCGTATCCCTGCTCCTCGTCACGGCGGCGGCGCTGGGAGCGTTCGCGCTCACCGCCCGGTTCGACGTGCGGGCCTGAAGCCATCGCCGATCCGAAGGGTTGATCCGCCAGCGGCTTCGAGCACGTGACGAGCGCCACGTCGAGGGATGACCACCCGTCCGGGCAGGGAGCGCCGCACCTCGATCACCCTCATCTGCCGATCCAAGAAGACGATCGAGACCGGCTCCTCCATGCCGAACGTGTGCACACTCCGGCACCTCCGGAAGAGCATCGCCTCGCGAGGGCCGGGCGATGGGTGGCCCCGCAGCCCACGCATGCGTTCCCTCCTGGTCTCGGGGACCAGCACGCGCCACCCGCCGCCGGGCCCATCCATATCGACGACGTTCACGGTTGGACCGTACGCTTTGCCTCTGACGT
>JACDEY010000010.1 GCA_013816105.1 Actinomycetota bacterium | reverse complement strand
CCTCCGCGACCTCCACGACCCCCCGGGCGGTCGAGACCTCCACCCGGCGGCCGGACCTGGTCGCCTCGACGGAGAAGGCCTGGAAGCCCCCACCGGTATCCACCACGATCTCCACCCGGTCGCCCCTCACCCGCCGAATCCTACGCGCGGCGGGGACACGGGTCCACGCCCTCAGCCCGCCAGATGCCCGGATAGAGTTAGCTCGTGCTCTGCGATCCGGATTGGGTTGCCGCGCATCTCGACGATCCCGGCGTC
The DNA here is from genome assembly GCA_013816105.1 of Actinomycetota bacterium. Classification (GTDB taxonomy): domain Bacteria; phylum Actinomycetota; class UBA4738; order UBA4738; family UBA4738; genus JACDCJ01. The sequence continues at coordinate 13,477 of JACDEY010000010.1, read as the reverse complement.
GTGATCGTCGATATGCGATGGGACGAGGCGGGGACCGGGCGATCCCGGTACGAGAGCCGCCATATCCCCGGAGCGGTGTACCTGGACTGGGCGACCGACCTGATCGACCCCGACAATCCCATCGCCTTCATGCTCGCGCCCCCGCGCCGCTTCGCGAGAGTGATGCAGCGCTGTGGGATCGGAGAAGAGAGCACGGTGGTCGCGTACACCTCTGATCTCGGATCCGGGCCGCACCGCCTCTGGTGGGCCTTCCGCGCCTATGGCCACGACGATGTCCGAATCCTCGACGGAGGCCTCGAACGATGGGTGGCCGAGGGAAGGCCGCTGTCCGTGGGGGCGGAGGTGCCCCGCGCGCCGTCCGGCACGCGGTGGAGCCCTCACCAGGACGGGAGCTCATCGACCGCCACCGCGGCGGACGTGACTGCGGCGCGCCATCGTCCCCACGGTTCGGTGCTCGACTCGCGCTGGCCCGAGCAGTTTCGGGGCGAGGCCGTCTGGTTCGAGACCGGCCCCGTCGCCGACCCGGCGGGGATCGCCCGGACCCCTCGTGGCGACCTTCGCGCCGGGCGCGTGCCGTGGGCCACCAATCTCCCGTCGTTCGACCTCTACGGGCCCGAAGGGCGAATGAGGCCGGCCGACGAACTTCGCGCGCTGTTCGCCTCGGTCGGGGTCCCGCGCAGCGGGCAGGTCATCGCCTACTGCGGCGTCGGCATCTCCGCGTCCGCGCTCGTGTTTGCGCTCACGCTCGCGGGGATCCAGGACGCACGGCTGTACGACGCGTCATGGGAGGAATGGGGCCGCGACCTGGCCCGCCCCATCGCGCGAGGCTGAGTCGCGCTCCGCTAATCCTGCGCCGGATACGCGAGGGCGTTCGCGAGCAGGAGCATGGTGCCCTCCGTCCAGCCGCGGTAGTGCGGCTCACCGGAGAAGAGCACCACGTGCCCAGAGCCCACCGACTCGTCCACGACCACGGTGGTGCCGCGATACGCGCCACCACCTCGCGCGTATCCCGAGTACCAGAACTCGGGCGGTCCCTCCGGGTACTGGACGGCGTTCTCCCCCCTCAGCGACAGCGTCATGACCTGCTCACCCCGGTTGAACCAGTAAGCCCTGTCCGGCGCCCCCAGCGTCACCGGGCTGCCCTCACGGACCTCGACCCGGAACAGCGTCCCTGGGACGTCCACGCCGTCGACGTAGTCGAGCTTCGAGGACGAGAGCCGGTTTCTCACGGCGTAGTGCGTTCCCCCGAAGCTCGCGCGCTCCGTGCCGACGTACACGCCCCCCGCCTCGATCCACTCTCGGATCTCGTCCACTGCCGACCCCAGACCGCGGGTGGTGACGCCGGGGATGACGAAGACGTCGTAGCCGCCGGCGACCAGCTCGCCATCCTGAACCTGCTCGCCGGTGAGTCCCGTGTAGGGGATCTCCCAGAACTGCTCCAGCGTCCAGCGAAGGTGGCGGAAGGATTCCTCGGAGAAGTTCGGCCGGTCGTACACGGCGATCTTCGGCTGGCGGAACGGGGTGCCGGAGGGCACTCCCCCCTCCTCCGCCGAGATCCGTACGACGTAACGAACGGCCACCTCCGACAGGGCCTCTACGACTCCTTCGCCGGAGGGCACGACGAACGCTCCTTCGGGCAGACCGGCGGCCGGGTCGGACAGGCGCTCAACTTCCACCCCCGATCGTTCGAGGAGGAGCGCGGCGGCCACGGCTCGCCCGGAGTCGCCCGGGAACCAGAAGTACGTGGCGGAACCGGGATCGCCGGCCACCGTTCCCTCAGGCGGCTTCAGGACGCGCTTCGCAGCGGGGTCGAGTTGCGCCCCGGAGAAGGACGCGTCCAGGTTGAGGAGGAGCGGGTTCGACCAGGACGTCACGTCATAGGAACCGAAGACGGATATGTACGGATCCTCGCCTAGGAGCAGTGCTTCTGTGGCTGAGCCATCGGGATCCAGAAAGAGCCGGCCGGCACTGTGCCGGCCGAGGGCGTTCGTCCGTAGAACTGGAGGTCGGGGACGGATAGGTTGCGTTCAAGCCTGTAGACCTCCACGTCAGTATCGAGCAGGCGCTCGACCAGGGTCGCGGTCTCCGGATGGGCTCGGCTCGTCTCCGGGGGCAGGAAGTAATGACGGATGGCCAGGTTCGGTACCTGCTGGTCCAGTTCCTGCCCCGGCTGGTACGTACGATTGGGCTCGAGCTCACCCGCCTCCCCTTCCTCGAGGGCGGTCACATAGGCCTCGTAGTACTCGCGCAGGATCTCCTCACGGTTCTCCGCGGCCGTCTCGAGGGTAGTCCACCCGGCCACCCACTGTTCCAGCCAGCGATCGTAGGCAGTGTCGTTGTTCCCCTTCTCGAACGTCATGCCGGCCGACATGAAGACGGTCGTCGGCACCGTGTCCCCGTACTCCATGGCGAAGAAGTCGTAGCCGTCCTGGTTGTAGTAGCGCCAGCCCCGCTGCTGGAACTCAGCCGCGAGGGCCGGCCCGTAAATGTAGTAGATCCAGTCAATGTTCTGCTCGCTGATCTCGTGGTGGACGGGGTCGGCGTTCGGCGGGAAGAAGTAGCTCGTGCCGTTGTTCTCGTGGGCGTCCACGAAGACAACCGGGGGATACTTGCGCAGAAGGTCCATCTCGGCGTCGATCTCGGGCTGCGTCCGGGCGAACCAGTCTCGGTTCATGTCGAATCCGTAGGCGTTCTGGCGAGTGTTGAGGTCGCGGCCGTCCGGGTTCTGGGTCGGGATGATCCCGACCACCAGTTCGCGGAGCATCTCCTCCGCTTCGCAGTCGATGCGAGCGGCGAGCTCGTACAGGATCTGCAGGGACGCGTCTCCTCCCGATTCCTCGCCTCCATGCACGTTGGCGGCGTACCAGGCGATGGCCGGGTTCTCCGCCGCGATGCGAGTCGCTTCCTCGGGCGTGGTCCGCCTGGGGTCGCGGAGCCTTTGCTGGTCTGCCGCGATTGCGGCCACGTTCGGCAGCTGGTCCTCGTCGGTTACCAGCGAGTAGATGAGCGGGCGCCCCAGCCACGACGTCCCGTAAACGCCGTTTTCCACCCGGTCGCTTCGGAGTCGACCACCTCGAAGTACCGATAGATCTCATCGGTGGTCGCTTCCCGGTGTGGATACCGGGGGATCACCTCCGCCGGCGTCGAGACACTCGGGTCGTACTCGGGTTCGCATCCGGCCGCCGCCGCCAGCGGTCCGCCGGGAACGCGGACGGCCATGATGACGAAAGCGATGGCCGAGGCCGCGACGAAGGCGCGGCCTCGCGTCGGTCTCCCGCGTTCGGCGGCCACGAGGGAAAGCTAGCCGCGCCGGCCGCACTTGGCGAATCCGTCACCGACGGGTTGAATATGCGCCCATGCCGGCGAGCCTCCTCGACGACCTTCAGCTTCTTCCGAAGATCGACCTGCACCGGCACCTCGAGGGATGTCTTCGCCTTCCAACGATCATCGACCTCGCCGCCCGGGCGAACGCGGAGCTGCCGGGCTGGACGCCAGAGGACCTCGCGCCGCATGCACAGGTGCTCGAGCCGCTCTCGAGCCTGGAGGAGGCTCTGGGGCGATTCGGGATCGCCCAGCGCTCCTTTCGTGACTACGAGGCGGTCCGCCGGATCACGCTAGAGGCCGTCGAGGATCTCGATGCCGACAACGTCAGGCTCGCCGAGCTGCGCTTCTCCCCGGACTTCCTCTGCTCGCCCGCCGGGCTCGATTGGGATGCGGCCTTCGAGGCGATCCTGCAGGGCGTGGACGATGCCCGCGGCCTCGACGTCGCGGTGGGGTTGATCGCGATCACCAGCCGCGACCTCGGGGACTCATCGGCCCGCCGAACGGTGGACTGGGCCCTCCGTCACGCGGGCGATCTGGTGGGTTTCGATATCGCGGGGCCGGAGCTGGGCTATCCGCCGGCGCTCTACTCGGACCTCGTCCGACCCATCCACGAGGCCGGTTTGGGCCTCACGACGCACTACGGCGAGTCCGGTCCGGCGGAGTATCCCCTGGCGGCCATGGAGACCCTTCGGACGAGCCGGTTGGGCCACGGCGTGAGCGTCGGGCACGATGCGAACGTCGAGTCGATCGCGGTCGAACGGGGCGTCGCGCTGGAGATGTGCCCAACCTCGAACGTACGGACGCGAGCGGTCCCGAGCATGGATGAGCATCCGGCGCGCCGCCTGCTCCGGCGGGGGGCGAGAGTCACGATCAACACCGACAACCCGGGGCTCTTTGGCATCCGCCTCACGCACGAGTTCGAGCTGGCTCGGGACCGTCTCGGCTTCGACGACGAGGATCTCCGCCGAGCCACGGGCAACGCCCTCGAGGCCAGCTTTCTCCCCGACCAGGTGAAGGACGACGTGCGAGCCCGTCACTTCGGATGGCTTCTGCCTCAGCCGTAGATCAGGACGGGGGTGCCGATGGCGAGGCGCTCGTAGATGAGGTCCATCACCCGGTTCGTCACCCGAACACATCCATGGCTCGCCGGGTAGGGCGGGACACTGGGCGACCCGTGGACCGCGTACCCGCCGACGAAGTATGCCGGCCGGTAGAGGGTCCCGAGGGCGCTCGCCCGCAGACCGTCGATCTTTCTCTCGACGGCGTACTCGCCCGTGGGAGTGTTCGCGACACCGACCTCACCGTCCACCTCGTAGGTCTCTCCGGAGCCCGTCGAGACGTCGAAGACATCGGTGACCTCCCCGCCCTGGACGAAGTACATGACCTGACGCGGGATGTCGATCTCGACATGGAGGCCCCCCGCCCGGGATCGAGGGGCAGGCACCGAGGCCCGCTCGAGCGCCCCGCGGGTGGCTGGACCCACCACCCCATCGCGCGCAAGGCCACTGACCTTCTGGAAGGCCACGACGGCGTGCAGCGTCTGCTCGCCGAACACGCCGTCGATGCCGGTGACGGTGTACCCGAGGCCGTTCAGGCGCTCCTGGAGTTCCTCCACCGCCGGCCCCTCGGAGCCCTGACGAAGCGAGGCGGGGACAGCGGGCGGCTTCGGGGCCCTCGGCGTGGAGGGCGGCTTCGGGCTCGATGGCGTCGTCCGCGGGGCGCGAGGCTCGTTGAGGCCAGTGCCCGGATCGCCTGGCATGCCGCCGTCTACACGCGGTGGGACCGTCGGAGAAGACACCGGCGCCCGCGAACCGGCCGCAGCAGGCAGGTGATCCGAGTTTCGCGCTCGCGCGATGGTGGACCAGCCGGCGCCCACCGCGCCGATGCCTACCACGAGGGTAAGCGCAACGCCAAGCACCAGCGGCCGACGGGAATCCCCCGACCGGCCCCGCCCGGATGGTTCGCTTCTCATCCCGCTCCCTCCCGTGCATCTGGACTGTCGTGTCTCACGAGCGTGCCCCCGCGGAGAAACCCCGCGTCCGCCGCCGCGTAACGATTCCGGCACGGACCCCGGGGAAGCGGTGTCCACTGGGACGCCTACCGGGGAGAGATGGTTCCCTCGCCCGAGGTCAGGCCGGGCGGCCGCGATCCTGCGGCCGGAGCGCCCCCGCGAGGGCGTCCGCGAAACGCTCCGCTTCCTCGGGTAACAGGGTGGAGATAGTCACGCGGATGGCCGGTGAGGACCGCAGACGGAATGGCTCGCCGGCGCGAACGGCCCAGCCGACGTCCAGCAACGCGTGCATGACCCCCGCCTCCTCGGGCACCGGAACCCAGACGTTCATGCCCGAGCGCCCGTGCGCGGCTATCTCACGACGGACGAGGGCGTCCACGAGCGAGCACCGGCGATGCGCGTACGTTCGGGCGGCCGTCTCGAGCAAGCGATCGACGCTCGAGTCCGCCCAGAGCGCCAAGACGACCTGCTGCAGGAGCCGGCTGACCCACCCCTGCCCCAGCAGCCGGCGACCGGCCACCCGATCCACCGTCGTCGCGTCGCCTGCCAGGAGAGCCACACGCAGGTCCGGACCGAGCGACTTCGCGACCGAGCGGACCACCGCCCAGCGCGCCCGCTCACGGGCCACAAGGGTCAGGTGCTCCACTCCGGAGACCGGTCCGGCGTGGTCGTCTTCGATGAGGAGCGCTTCGGGATACCGCCTGAGGACGGATCGAAGCTCGCGGGCCCGTCCCTCGTCGAAGGCGGCCCCGAACGGATTCTGGGATCTCGGCGTGAGGAGGACAGCCGCCGCGCCCTCGCGAAGGGCGGCGTGGAGGTCGCCCGGCAGGGCGCCCAGGTCGTCGACGCCAACGGGGACGGGCGAAAGGCCCAACGCCGCCAGCAGGTCGAGGACGGACGCATAGGCCGGATCCTCCACCGCGACTCGGTCACCGAGCCGCAGATGAGCCTGGAGAACCCGTTCCACGCCATCGAGGGCACCGCTGACGACGGTGACGGACTCGGCCGGAACCCCGTCGCCGCGAAAGTCCCGGCGAGCCACATCGAGAAGGTCCCCGAGGCTGGCGGGCTCGTCGTACAGGTGGTGACTGGTGTCGAGCAGGCCGACAGCCCCGGCCAGGGGGGGCAGCAACGATGGGTCGGGGTTGCCGTTCGACAGATCGCGCACCCCCGTCGGGACGTGATGGGCCGCCGTGGCGGCGAGCGGCGGCCGAGCGCTGATGGTGGTGCCCGAACCGACACGGGCGTGGATCAGGCCTCGGTCGCGAAGGACGCGGTACGCGGAGGCAACCGTGCCCGGGCTGACGCGGAGGTCCCGGGCGAGCCGGCGCACCGGGGGCAGTCGTGCGCCCGCGAGCAGCCGTCCCCGCCTGATGCCGAACTCGACGGACGCCGCGATGGAGGCCGCCCCGCTGCCACCGATCGTATACTGTGTTGGCACGATTGAGTAATCGTATCATTACATTAGCTCGGAGGGTCCGTGCCCAGCGAACCGGGACTAGATCAGCGGTCGAGAGTGACGGTCCGGCGACATCCGGAGCGCGGAAGCCGCGACCAAGAGATCATCCACCGGATCCTGGACGAGGCGCTCTTCTGCCACGTCGGCTTCGCGGTCGGCGGACAGCCATTCGTCATTCCCACCATCCACGCGCGATCGGAGGACCGGCTGTACGTGCACGGCTCGACGGCGAGCCGGATGCTTCGAGCCCTCGGTGCGCGGATACCGGTGTGCGTGACTGTGACCATCCTGGACGGCCTGGTCCTCGCGCGGTCGGTCTTCAATCACTCGATGAACTATCGATCGGTCGTCGTTCTCGGCACGGCGCATCCGGTGGAGGACGCCGAGCAAAAGAGGGTGGCTCTTCGAGCGATCGTCGAGCACGTTATGCCCGGTCGTTGGGCGCAGGCCCGGCAGCCCACGGCAAAGGAGATGAAGGCGACCAGCGTCCTCTCGCTCTCCCTCGAGGAGGCCTCGGCGAAGATCCGCGTCGGGGCACCGAAGGACGACCCCGAGGACCTTGCGCTCCCCGTGTGGGCGGGCGAGGTCCCAGTCCGCATGCAGTACCTGGCCCCGCGCCCGGATCCGGCGCTCGCCCCGGAGATCGCCCTACCCGCGAACGTGGCGCGGGCCGGCCGCGGCTCGAGCTCCTGAAGCTCTTTCGGCGCCCCGATCCCCTCGTCGACCTACTTGACGATCTCGTGGACGTACTGGTCCGCCCGCCCGCCGCCGCCATTCGCGACCGTCGCGTACTCCGGGATCGCGAAGACGCTGACGCGGTTGTCCAGGAAGTCGGTGTAGGCGAGGAACGAGCCGTCCGGCGAGACATCCAGACCTGTGGTCCGGTTCCCCGCCACTATCGCGTCCAGGACCTCGCCGGACGCGGTGTCGATCGCCAGGACGGACCCCCACTCCGGTCCGGGGACGGCCAGGTCCGGGCCGTTCGCACCCCGGTTCGAGACGTACAGCACCCTGCCGTCGGGCGTCAGATCGATCGTGTTCGGCGTGGAACCCGTGTCGGCGAGTTTTCGTGTCACCTCCGTGGCAAGGTCCACCACGAACACCTCGTCGGTCGCCATGTCGTCGGCATAGAGGAGACCGGCCTCCGGATCGGCCACGAGGTGCCGAAGTGCGCCTCCGGTTCGAAGCAGGGTCTCGGAGTCTCCGTCGTGCAGGTCGATGCGCTGCAACTCGCCGTCGCCGTAGCCCGCCACGAACAGTCGCTCCCCGTCTTCGGCCACGAAGAGGCCGCGGGGCGTGTCCACGCAGGGAATCTGGCGGCGAACCCGTCCCGTTCCGAGGTCGAACTCGGTGACGTTGTCGCCCGACCAGTTGGCCACGTAGAGGGTCCGCTCATCGGGTGAGAGCGCCATGATCTTGCTCCAGGCGCTCATCGTGTACAGCTGGCGGCGAACCGTTCGGGTGGCGACATCTATCTCGAAGACCGATGCGGTCTGCATCTGGCTCACGTACGCGGTCGAGCCGTCCCGCGTGAAGATCACCTCCACGGACCCGAACTCACCCGTCTCGATCTCGCCGAGGGGCCGGAAGGTGGCGGCGTCGTAGACCTCGATCCCAGGTTCTCCCAATGGCGTTACCCAGAGCTCCGTTCCATCGGGTGAGAAAGCGACCTGCTTCGGCTGGACGCCCGTGTCGAAGGCGCCCATCTGGTGATGAAGCAGGCCCTCGGGGTCGAGCCAAAGCTGGATGGTCCGGTCCCGGTCGAGCCCGAACGTCTCGGTGAGAGGGTTGTGCCCGGCGAGGGTGAGCGAGACGGTGACGTCTCCGGAGGCGACCTCGCCATCGAACGGGGTCCGGCCCCTCCTGGTGGAACCATCGGGCCCCTCGATCCGAACGGAGGCACCCTCCGGCGTGGAGAGGATCCGCAGATGGTGAGGCCCGGCCTCGCCGGCGCCGAGGGCGCCCGCCCCGGGTTGGGCTCCCGCCGGCGCGCCCCGTGCGGTCCCGATCCCCGCGGCTTCGTGGCCCGGGGCATCGCCGTTCTGGACGAGGCCAACTGCGTCGGACCCGGCCGCCCGCAGGAGGCCTCCGATACCTACCACGAGGAGCTGGGCGGCCAGAAACCCCAGGGCCACCCACCTCCTGAAGTGCCGGGATCGCACGCCGAGGCGTTCAACTCTGGCCGGGGGAAGGGCGACCACGTCCAAGTCCTGCTCCATCGGTCTTTGGGTAGCAAGCCTCCTCAGGACCGCCCTGTCAAGTAGCTTGGAGCCCGATATGCGCACCGTCGCTCGACTGTCCGTCGCGCCCGTGAAGTCGCTTCGGCTCCTCCATCCCGACCGCGTCCGGCTGGAGCGATCGGGCGTGCCCGAGAACCGCCGCTTCTACCTCGCCGAGCCCGACGGAACCCTGTTCACGGCGGCGAAGCACGGGCCCGTCGTCGCCATCGTGCCCGAGTACGACGCCCCATCGGAGCGGTTGAGGCTTCGATTCCCAGACGGAGCGATCGTCGAGGGTGATGCCAGCCGACTGGGACGAGGCGTGACCTCGGACTTCTTCGGCCGCGCGGTGCCCGGGCGGATGATGGAGGGGCCGTGGGCCGAGGCGTTCTCGTCCTACGTCGGCCGGCCGCTTCGCCTCGTCCGAGTGGAAGCCCACGGCGACGGTAACGACGATGCCCCCGTCTCGCTCTTCTCCACCGCGTCCGCGGAGGAGCTGGCTCGTCGCTCGGGCCGACCGGAGGCGCTCGACTCCAGGCGTTTTCGAATGCTGGCGGAGGTGGCAGGGTGCGAGCCCCACGAGGAGGACCACTGGAACGGCACGGCGGTCCGCCTCGGTGAAACCCTGGTGAAGGTGGTGGGCTTCGTCGGCAGGTGCGTGATCACGACCCAGAGCCCTTCAACGGGACACAAGGACCTCGATACGCTGAAAGCCATCAAGGCTTATCGGGGGGTGCGGGGGAAGGGCATCCTGTTCGGCGTCTACGCCGAAGTGCTGGAGCCCGGAACGATCGGAGTGGGCGACCCAGTGGTCCCGGAGGGAAACTGAACTCCGCGTTCAGGCCGGGTTTGAACCGCTCTCCTGTGGACGAATCATCAGCTCCGGCCGGACCAGCCGGTCGTACTCCTCCCCGCTCAGGTAGCCCAGCGCGATTGCGGCCTCCCGAAGCGTCGTCTCCTCCCTGTGCGCCTTCTTCGCGATCTCGGCCGCCTTGTCGTAGCCGATCTTCGGAGTGAGCGCCGTCACCAGCATGAGCGATCGGTCGACCAGCTCCGCGATCCGCTCCCGGTTGGGCCGAATACCCTCCACGCAGAATTCCCGGAAGGTTCGGCATGCGTCGGCGAGGATTCGCACCGAGTGGAGGAAATTGCGGATCATCACCGGCTTGAAGACGTTCAGCTCGAAGTTGCCCTGCGAGCCGGCGACGGCAAGGCCCGTGTCGTTGCCGATTACCTGACAGCAGACCATGGTCATGGCCTCGGCCTGGGTGGGGTTGACCTTGCCGGGCATGATCGAGGACCCCGGCTCGTTCTCTGGAAGCTCGAGCTCGCCGAGGCCCGAGCGTGGACCCGACCCGAGCCAGCGGATGTCGTTCGCGATCTTCATGAGGGACGTCGCGAGGGTGCGCAGAGCGCCGCTCGCCATGACCAGTGCGTCGTGGGAGGACAGCGCCGCGAAGGCGTTCCTCGCCGAGCGGAAGGGCAGTCCCGTGAGCTCGGCGATCCTGGACGCGACCTCCTCGCCGAAGCCGCTCGGCGCGTTCAGCCCTGTACCGACCGCCGTCCCCCCGATGGCCAGCTCGTAGAGGCCCGGAAGGCCTTGCTCGATGAAGGCGATGCCGGCGTCGACCTGGGCGACGTAGCCGGAGAACTCCTGCCCGAGGGTAAGGGGGACCGCGTCCTGGAGGTGCGTCCGGCCGATCTTCACCAGATCCTTGAACTCCTCTGCCTTTGCTTCCAGGGCGTCCCTCAGGGCTCGCAGGCTGGGCAGCAAGCGCTCGACGACCGCTGTGGCGGCGGCGATGTACATCGCCGTCGGAAAGGTGTCGTTCGACGATTGCGACATGTTGACGTCGTCGTTGGGGTGGATCGGATGCTTCGATCCCATCCGTCCACCGGCCATCTCGATCGCCCGGTTGGCAATGACCTCATTCGCGTTCATGTTGGACTGAGTCCCCGACCCCGTCTGCCACACGAAGAGCGGGAAGTGCTCGCCCAGCGTTCCATCGGCCACCTCTTCGGCGGCGCGCACGATGAGATCGGCGCGGGCGGCCGGCAGGCGCCCCGAGTCGGCGTTAACGAGCGCACACGCCTTCTTGAGGACCCCGAATGCGCGGACAACCTCCTCCGGCATCCGGTCCTCGCCGATCGAGAAGTGGTGGAGCGAGCGCTGGGTCTGGGCCCCCCAGTACCGGTCGGCCGGCACGTCGAGACTCCCCATGCTGTCCGACTCGACCCGTGTTGCCTCTTCCCGCTCAGCCATGCGCTCTCCAGTACGTTCGAGCACTCTCTCGCCAATCGAGCTTACGTCGCCGGGCGGAGCATCCGCCGGTAGACGGCCGCCACGGCCTCCGGCGTGGGAGCGACCGCTTCGAGGGGATACAGCAGGAGGTTTCGGCGGCCGACCCGGAGCCAGAGCGGACGGCCGGACTCGTCCGTCCCGAGCACCTCCGCCTCCCGGGGGTCGATGAGCAGTGGCGTACCGACGAAAGGGTCCTCTGCGGCCGGCAGGTCCCATGCCTCCTCCCCCGCGACGAGACGCGCCGGAGGCGGCTCGGGCACGGCGTAACGATTCCGGGGCTCGCCGCCGAAGAAGCTCCGAGCTCCGGAGATCCAGGCCCCCTGGAAGAAGGAGCCGCCGTGCAGGTATGAGTAGAGGACCTCGCCGGGAAGCCCCTCGAGCGCGCTCCACGTCGGCGCGAGGAGCTTCCTGGTCGAAGGAACGACGAGGGGAGAGGGAGTCGTGTCGGGCGCGACCTGCTCCTCCAGAACGACGCGGACCCGATATCCCAGACGCCGCAGAGCCGCATACGCGTTGCGCAGCGTCCGCGTGGTGAGGTCCCGGTCGTCGGCCGCGACGAAGGGATATCGCCTCAGGAAGTGGGACGGGACCAGGAGGCCGGCCTCGGGGAGGTCGGGCACCGGCCGGTCCATCGCCCGCCGCAGCGCGTGGGCCACCGGCCGTTGGGACCGGTCGGCTCGGAGCAGGCCGAAGCTCAGCTCGAACGCATGGTGCACGTAGGGGCGCTCGCCCGCGGTGGTGAAGTCGAGGCCGCACCACCAGCAGATCCGCTCGGCGCCCGCGAGGCGGGCCTCTTCCACGACCCGACCCGCCCACTCGGCGATCTGCTCCTCGCCGAAGACGCTGTGGGCCGCGCCGAACTCCTCCAGCCATACCTCTCGACCGCCGGCAAGAGCCTTCGCCGTCGCCACGGCGAGCGCGTGGCCGGCGACCAGCCGCTCGGGATCCTCGTCCGAGAGGTAAAGATGCGGGGCGATGACGTCCTGCGGCGTCCCGGGGCTGAAGCCGCTGTCTTCGCCGAGCACATACCAGGCGCCGTCACCGAGGAGCACGGGGCGGCTCGGGTCGAGCCCTTTCACCAGCCGGTAGAGCCGATCCGCCCACGGGGAGACGACGTTGGACGGCGCGGGGCCGGCCAGGCGATCGATCTCGTTCGTGAGCCCGTATGCATCGAGGCAGGGGGCGCCCCGAGCCACTTCGACGATCGTTCCGACGTACAGCTCCTGTGCCCAGAGAAGTTCCGGATCCTCGTACAGCCGGCTCGGGTCCGGGAGCCACGGAGGGGTCCAATTCTCTCCGCTCATGTGCCCGACCAGCAACACGAGCTGAAGACGCAGGCCGGAGTCCTCGACCAGATCGAGGAAGGCGCGAAGCCGGGAGATCATCGCCCGGTCCACCGTTTCCCTCGAAGGCATGAAATCCGGCCAGAGCAGGAAGGCACGGATCCATTCGACCCCGGCCTCCCCGAGCCCGCGCAGGTCGCGCGCGATCTCCTTCGGCCGGAAGTCCTGCCACATGCGCAGCCCGCTGTAGGAAGGCCAGTAGCTCGCGCCGAAGCGCGGAGTGGCGGGACCGATCCCGGCTACTTGGAGGCCTTCTTCGCCTTCTTCGCCTCGCGCTTCTGCTTGAGGCTCTTCTGCGATTGCTTCTTCACGTTGCTGCCGCCCTTGTCCTTGGTTGCCATCCGTCCCTCCTCCCCGTCACTCACTCTCGCATCCGTCGCCGCGGCGGTCGGCGGGCCTGCCACTCAATTCGCTCACCAGGACCCGCCACCTCCTCCCCCGCCGCCCCCTCCGGACGAGCCGCCTCCCCCAAAACCGCTCGACCCGGACCCCGAGGGAGTCGAGGCGATGGTCCCCGCGGCGGTCACGGTGAAGTCGTCGATCGAAGACGCGAACCCGTGGCTCGTGAACGATCCACTGCCGACGTACCATCCGTTCGAGATCGGCTGTTCCTCCAGTCCCTGAAAGGCTCGCGCCCACCGCTCCGTGCAACCGAAGACGATCGCGAATGGAAGGTACCGGAAGAACAGGTTCTCCCGCGCCGCGAAACGGGCCTCCTCCACCTCCGCCGTCTCGATGTACCTTCGAAAACCCTGCACCCGGCGCACCAGGCCTGTCCCCCTCACCGTCCGATGGGGCATGCGGTTCGCTCCCCAAACG
>JACDEY010000083.1 GCA_013816105.1 Actinomycetota bacterium | reverse complement strand
CCACCGGGGCGCCGGATCCCGTGGCGCGCCTGCTGACCCTCGTTCTCGAGGAGCTCCGGCGGCCATCGCAGCGACAGCTCGTCGAGCTCGAGCCGGACCAGTGGTGGCTCCGCGATCGGGAGGACGAGTCGGCGGCCGCCACACCGCTGGCCGACCGCGTCGAGTGGGCGGTCTACAGCCTGCTGTCGACCGTGACGTCCATCACGGAGCCCGCGTTCGCGGAGCGGATCGCCGCGCTCTTCAGCGGGCCCGATCGGGCGGACGAGGCGCTTGTTCGGGCCTGTCTCGAGAGCTACCGGGTGGATCTCAGCCCCGACGAGATCGGCACGGCGGAGGACCTGGTCCGCCGCTCGCACGAGCACACGGACCTGCTGGCCGATCTGGCCGACGGGGGTCACCGGCTCGGGATGCAGGTCTGGCTCTCGACTCGCGAGCAGGGGCGCCGCGTGGGCGGCGGCCTCCTCGCCGACCGGCTCGATGCGGGCGAGCGGCGCGTCCATCTGCCCCGCATCGCGCGTGGCCACGAGGAGGCCCTCGAGGCCGTGGACGCCGTCTGGTACGTGCCCCAGAAGGCCGCCTTCATGTTCGAGGTGGAGTGGACCGCGATGCTCGGCGAGCCGATCCTCCGCCGCCACGGCCGCATCCCGCCGGACGAGCGGCTCGTTCGGTTCCTGGTCATTCCGCCCGAACGCACGGAGCTCGTCCGCCACAAGCTGGAGCGATCCGCGCTGCTCCGCCGGGCGTTCCGAGACGGCAACTGGCACGTCCTGAAATGGAACCACCTGCGTTCCTTTCTCGGCGCCGAGGAACCGGATCTCGGCGCGCTCGAGCCGCTGCTGGGGCTCGATCCGCTGGTCGAGCGCACGGGCGACCAGCTGCCCCTGTTCGACCCAGCGCAGTAACCTGTCCGCCACACGCCGCCCGCATCGCCGTCGGTGCCCGTCGGCGGGAAGCGGGTGCGCCATGGAGGGCCCGCTGTGAGCCAGGTCGATCCCTCGACGCCGATCAACGCGCTCGCCGACGGCTTCTGGGAGTCGCTGCTGGAGCTGCAACCGACCCTCGCCACGCAGTACGGCGACGAGCGCTACGCCGACCGGCTGGACGACCCGGGTCCCGAGGGTCGGGCGCGCCTCCGCGAGCTGTTCGAGCGCACCCGCGCGGCAGCGCAGGCCATCGACGCGCAGGGGCTGCCGGTCGAGGACCGGATCACTCGCGACATGCTGATCGTGATCGGCGACCTCGGGATCGAGGAGGACGACCAGCGGATCCACCAGCTGCGGGTGGTCGACCAGATGGCGGGCCCCCAGACGCTGCTCCCGCAGCTCGTTCAGTTCCAGCCCGCGAGGACGCCCGAGGCACTGGACAAGCTGCTCGCGAGGCTGGCCGCCTACCCGGCCTACATGGCCGCCAACACCCAGATCCTGCAGGACGGCCTGCAGAGCGGTCTCACGGCTCCCCGGATCGTGGCCGAGCGGACGATCGCCCAGCTCGACCGGCTGCTGGCCGTGCCGATCGAGGAGGCCGTCGTCCCGGCCATGTCCACCGTCGCCAGCGACGAGGACCGCGAGCGCGTTCGCGACGCCGTTCGCGAGCACGTCTATCCCGCGGACCAGCGGTTCCTCGAGGCGTTGCGCGGACCGTACCTGGCTGCGACGCGGGAAGAGCCGGGCCTGTGGTCAGCACCCAACGGCGAGGCGCTCTACCGGACGGCCATCCGCGCCTGGACGACGCTCGAGCTGGATCCGCAGGAGGTGCACGAGATCGGGCTCGAGGAGCTGCGCGAGATCGAGGCACAGCGGGTCGAGATCGCCACGGCGGCCGGGTTCGGATCGGACACCCGGGCGTACCGGGCTTCGCTGGCCGGCGATCCCGACAACATCCCGGCCTCGCGCCAGGCCCTGGTGGACCGGGCCACCGAGGACATCGAGCGTGGCCTGGCGCTCGCTCCGCGGTTCTTCGGGCGGCTGCCCAGGGCCGGCTGCGAAGTCCGCCCGGTCGAGGAGTTCAAGGAGCGCGACTCGCCATTCGCGTACTACTTTCCGCCGGCCATCGATGGCTCGCGGCAGGGCATCTACTACGTCAACGCCTACGACCTGCCGTCCCGCACGTACTCGAAGCTGGCCACGACGACCTATCACGAGGCCGTTCCCGGCCACCACTTCCAGATCGCGCTCGAGATGGAGAACCCGGACCTCAACACGTTCCGGCGTCTCGGCGCCCGGATGGTCGGCGGCGCCTACGTCGAGGGCTGGGGCCTCTACAGCGAGAAGCTGGCCGACGAGATGGGTCTCTTCCGCGATGAGGCGGAACGGTTCGGCATGCTCGACGCGATGGCCTGGCGTGCCGCCCGGCTCGTCGTCGACACGGGGCTGCACGCGCTTCGCTGGACCCGCCAGCAGTCGGTCGACACGCTCCTCGACGCCGGCCTCACCGCGACCGATGCGGCCATCGAGACGGACCGGTACATCTGCTGGCCGGGCCAGGCCCTGACCTACAAGATCGGGCAGCGGGCGATCGAGAAGCTGCGAGCGGAGCTGAGCGCCCGCGATGGATCGGCGTTCGATCTGCGGGCCTTCCACGACGCCGTGCTCGGCCACGGGTCTCTGCCCCTGGCCACCCTCACGCGCGAGCTGCCGAACTGGCTCGCCACACCGGCCTGATCTCGCGAGATCGTCAGGCCGGACTTGTCGTGAGCGCGCGTCAGGCGCACGATGGCCCTCCGCATCCCGGTGACCCTGGAACCGAACCGGAGGAGGCCATGACCGTAACCCGCGGATTCGCGCACACACGAGGTGCGGTGGCTGTCGCCACTGCCTCGATCCTGTTGATCACGGTCGCCGGGTCGGCGGTCGCGGCGCCCGGTGGCCAGGGCAAGGCCGGGTTCAAGACGTCCGTCGCGCCGATGATCAAGCCCGGCTCGGCAGCCCCGGCGGGCGTCGTCATCGATCCGATCATCTCGGTTGGAGACCGGCTCAACGGCGGCTTCATGTTCGACGCGATCCCGGACGGTATCGCGTTTACCAGGAGCGGCCGCGGCCGGGCGGACCTGTACGTCAACCACGAGACGTCGCTCGTCCCGTTCCCGGTCCCACCGGCCGTCCCGGTCGCCCTGACCGACTTCTCCAACTCCCACGTGGACCGGCTGGCGATCAACCAGCATTCCGGCGGGGTCATGAGCGGGTCGGACGTCATCCCGAGCGAAGCCAATTACCAGCGGTTCTGCTCGAACTTCCTGGCCGGCCCTGAGCAGGGCTTCGATCGCCGGATCCTGTTCACCAACGAGGAGGCCACGGACGTGGTCAACCGGGAGGGCCAGGCGTGGCCGGCCGGCGCGCCCTACGGCTCACAGCCGGAGCAGGCAGGCGTCGTCGTGGCCCTGGATATCAAGAGTGGTGAGTATCGGTCGATCTACGGCATGGGCCGCCACAACCACGAGAACAGCGTTCCGGTGCCCGGCTATGACGAGCTCGTCGTGCTGTCCGGGGACGACACGTTCAGCGCCCCGGCCTCGCAGCTGTACAGCTACATCGCCCCGGACACGGACGCGGTGTGGAACGACGAGGGCACCCTGTACGCCTTCGTCTCGGACGATCCCGCGACCAACGACTACGGCGACCTGACGGGCAGCGAGAGCGTCTCCGGCGAGTTCATCCCGGTGCCGCGGGCCGTCGCGGTGGGCGACCAGACGGCCCTGGAGACGTGGTCCAACGCCAACAACGTCTTCCAGTTCATCCGGATCGAGGATCTGGCCTACGATCGAAACGATCCGCACGTCGTCTACTTCGCGGACACGGGCGAGCCACGGGCCATCCCGGACCCGACCACGGGCCGGCTGAAGCGTGGCCCGTCCGGCACCATGGGATCCTTCCCCAACGGGCGGATCTTCAGGATGGTGCTCGACGCGGAGAACCCGCGCGAGGTCGACAGCCTGTCGATCTTGGTCGACGCAGATCCGCTTGGCGCCGGCAATCCGGCGGCCCTGCACCAGCCGGACAACCTGGAGACCACGGCCAACAGCCTCCTCATCCAGGAGGATCCCGGCAGCCATAACCAGTTCGCCGTCGGCGGCGGGCCCAACGCCCGGGTCTGGCGGTACGACCTTCGAACCGGGAGCATGGCGCCGGTCCTGGAAGTGGATCAGTCGCTTGACGAGCAGGTCGGCTACGACGTCGACACGGCCGGCAAGGCCAGGGCGGGTGCCTGGGAATCGAGCGGCATCATCGATGCCTCCTCCATCTGGGGACCCGGCTGGTTCCTGCTGGACGTCCAGGCGGCGACCCTGATCATCGAGTCGATGAACGGCAACCTGGGGCCAACGCCGGTTGTCTTCGAGCGGGAGGGCGGCCAGCTGCTCCGGGTGAAGATTCCGGGCGCCTGACCTCCGTCGCTTCACGAGAGCCCCGGCCGCGCGCCGGGGCTCTTCCATGTCCTGCAAGCGCTCCTCGTCCGACGATGCACGCCATGCGCATCGCCCGCGCCTTGACCGGGCGCGACCGGATCGTCAAGTTCGAGGGCCAGTACCACGGCCACCCCTCGATGTTCGGAATCATGTTCACGGACCGGGTCCCGTCCGAGTACCGCGACTGGGCGACGACCCATCACGAGCTCTACGAAGCCATCGCGGTCGGCATGCAGCTCCGTGGCGCGATGCCCGAGCCGGACAGCCGCGAGCCGTGGTTCATCTGCGAGGCGCACGCTGAGGGGGACACGGTGGACCGGGTCCTCGACGCATTCGCGTGGTCGCTGGACGCGGTCCTCGACGCCCGGGCCCGCGGCGAGCTCGACGGCGCTGATTCAGCGTGAGGTAGGGCCGCCCACGGCACCGGGATCACCTACGCACCTGATGCGTGGTAGCGCCATCTGTCGCCCGCTCCAGGATCCGAGCCCTCCCGATCCGTGCTCCCGCTGGCTCGCCCGCCCGTTCGGACGGCAGGAAACGGAGGCCAACACGAACCGGGTGCGTAGACGGCACCAACAAGCGGAAGCCTTGACCGGCCTCGCGGTCCGTCGCCGTCAAGCGCCCGCGCGCGCCTCGCCGCTACGCTAACGGCCATGCGGCTCCAGAACCTGCCACCGGTCGTGGTCGAGACGATCC
Source organism: Actinomycetota bacterium (assembly GCA_013816105.1). Taxonomy (GTDB): domain Bacteria; phylum Actinomycetota; class UBA4738; order UBA4738; family UBA4738; genus JACDCJ01. The sequence continues at coordinate 699 of JACDEY010000083.1, read as the reverse complement.
TGCCCATCTTCGTGATCGTCGTCCTCGCCCTGCTCGCCCTTCGCGGCGTGCGCCTGTTCGTCCGGGGCATCGTCAAGACGCTGTTCGATCGCGAGACGGCCGAGGGCACGGCCCAGGAGCTGTCCGCGCTGGAGATCCAGAAGCGCACGGACACGATCGAGACGCTCGGCAGCCGCGTTCTCCAGGCGTTCGTGGTCATGATCGCAACGCTGATGGTGCTCGGCAAGCTGGACTTCGAGATCGGTCCGGCCGTGGCCGGGCTGGGCGTGGTCGGCATCGCGGTCGGGTTCGGCGCGCAGAGCCTGGTCCGCGATTACTTCAACGGAGCGCTGATCCTGATGGAGAACCAGTTCTCGATCGGTGACGTGGTCTCGATCGCCGGGGTCACAGGCGCGGTCGAGGACCTGACGCTCCGGCGCACGACGCTCCGGGACCTCGACGGCGTCGTGCACACGGTTCCCAATGGCGAGATCAAGGTCGCCTCGAACCGGACCCGGACGTGGGCCCGGATCAACCAGGACGTCACGATCGCGTACGGCACGGACCTCGACCGCGCGATCGGCGTCGTCGACGCGGTGGGCGAGGGAATGGCCGCCGACCCCGTCTGGAAGCGCCGGGTGCTCGAGGCGCCCCGGGTCGACCGGGTCGAGGCGCTCGCCGAATACGGAATCACGCTCAAGATCCTCGGCTCCGTCCGGG
>JACDEY010000082.1 GCA_013816105.1 Actinomycetota bacterium | reverse complement strand
AGGTAGGCCTCCATTCGCGGCCTTTCGCTCGAGTGGGGCTGGTGAATCTCGCCGAACCAGGCTACTCAATGAGATCGGGAGCCGCGGCGGCGATCGCGGGGATTTCGTTCCGCGACGCGCGGAGGCCGGCGACCGCCAGGACGCCTGCGGCGATCGCGACTATGCCGCCACCGGCGAGGCCGACACGAGGGCCGAGGTGCTCGCCCACCCAGCCGGCGATGGGGCCGCCGAGAGGCGTGCTCCCCAGGAAGATCACGCCGTACAGAGCCATCACCCGGCCGCGCATGTCGTCCGCTGCCGTGAGCTGAAGGGTGGAGTTGCCGGTGATGGCGAAGGCGATCCCGATAGCCCCCAGCGCGGGCATGAGCAGTGCCGCCACGAGCAGTTCCGGGGCCGCGGCGACGGCGAGGGAGACAGCGCCCAGAAGAACGGCGAAGAGGGCCAGTCGCGGGACGTTCGGGGTGGAGGAGCGCGCGGCCATGATGAGCGCGCCAGCGAGCGAGCCCCCACCGAACAGCGCGAGGAGATTGCCGTACGTGCCGGCGTCACCGTTGAAGCTTCGGACAGCAAGCAGTGGGAGGAGCACGGTGAAGTTAAAGGCGAACATGAACACGCCTGCCATGAGGAGCATCGGCAGTCGCAGCGCCGGCGTTCGCCACACGTAGGCAACCCCCTCCCGGATCTGCCCTCGACGGGCGGGGACGGGCTCGCGACGCTGCAGCTCATCACTCCGCATGAGTAGCAGCGCCACGATCACGGCGAGGTAGGAGATCCCGTTGATCAGGAAGACTGGCGCGACTCCGACGGTGCCGATGAGAACGCCGGCGAGGGCCGGCCCCACCATTCGAGCCCCCATGAATGTGGCCGTGCTGAGGCTCATGGCATTCGTCAGTTGGTTCCGTCCGACCATCTCCAGGTAGAAGCTCTGGCGTGTAGGCATGTCGACGGCGGTCACGACACCCATCAGGAAGGAGATGACGAACACCATCCAGACCTCGACGACACGAGTGATCACAAGCAGCCAGAGAGCCATTGACAGGACCGCGTAGGCGACTTGCGTAAGGAGCTGCAGGCGCCGGTTGTCGAATCGGTCGGCGAGCACTCCACCCCATGCCCCGAACAGCAGGATGGGCAGGAAAGTCAGTCCGACGTCGATGCCCAGCGCCACCCCGCTCCCCGTGAGCTGGAGCACCAGCCATGGCGCGGCCACGGACTGCATCCACGTCCCGATCCCCGACAGCAGCTGGCCGGCGACGAACAGCCGGAAGTTGCGAACTCGCAGCGACTGGAACGTCGCAGCGCGATTTCCCGTCACCACCCCAGCGTAACTCTCGATTCCGGGTGCCGCTCAGGTCACGTCGGCCGCGGCGGCCACCTGATCCTCCAGGCCGGTCACGCGCTCCACCGCCACGCCGGTCCGCTTCCGCTCGCGGACCTCGAGGCGCCGCGAGAGGCGCGACAGGAGCAGGTTCACGATGACGAACATCGCGCCGATCGTCAGGAAGACCTGCAGGACGGGCGCCTGCGCACCCCCGAAGAAGCCGAAGCTCGACACGATCCTGCCGTGGCGCATGACCTCCTGGATGGCGATGATGCTGACGAGCGTCGTGTCCTTGTTCAAGGTGATGAGCTGCGACACGGTGGCGGGCACCATTCGCCGCAGTCCCTGGGGCAGGATGACCAGACGCATAGACTTCCAGTAAGGCAACCCGAGCGACGCAGCGGCCTCCCCCTGACCTCGTTCCAGCGACTGGATGCCCGCCCGCATGATCTCGGCGATTACCGCCGAGTTGTAGAGCGTCAGCCCGAGGATCCCCGCGAGCACCCGGCCGGACTGGAGAGCCTCCGGGAAGAATCCGGGCACGATCCCCTCGTAGGCGTCCTTCCACGGAGCGGGGAGTCCCAGGGAGAGGTAGAGGATCACGAAGATGAGGGGGAGGTTTCGCCACACGTCGATCCAGGCGCCGGCCGGGGCGCGGAGCAAGGCGGATTTCGAGATCCGGGCCAGAGCCAGCAGCAGGCCCAGGATGAGCGACAGGACGATGGCGATGAGGGCGATCTCCACGTTCACCAGGAACCCATCCACGAGGAAGCGCAGGTTGTTCCCCGTGACGAGCCACTCCCAGTTGGCGGGATCGATCAGGTAGCCCATCGGATCACCGCCGTATGGCCAGGCGCCGTTCGAGGCGGCGCACCACAAACGTCGCGGAGAGCGTGAGGACCAGGTAGCCGGCAGCGGCCCAGAAGAAGGTCTCGTTCGTCTGGAACGTCCGAGCCTGGAGTATCCGGGCCTGCTTGAGGAGGTCGGGCAGGGCGAGGATCGAGGCGCCGATGATTGCCGAGTTCTTGATCATGGCGATCAGCAGGTTGCCGAGCGGCGGGATCACGGTCCGCGCCGCCTGCGGCAGGATGATCTTCGTCATTGTCCGCCGGTAGGTGAGGCCGAGCGAGAGGGAAGCGTCGATCTGCCCCTTGCCGACGGCAAAGACGCCCGAGCGGATCGCCTCCGCGACGTAGGCCGCGGTGTAGAGCCCGAGGCTCGCAGTCCCCGCGACCCAGGGCCCTATCCCGACCCCCGCCCGCCGGAGCCCCAGGAACGAGATGAAGATCAGCACGAGCAGGGGCACGTTGCGGAACGCCTCGACGTAGGTGGTTCCGATCCACCGCAACGCTCGAAGGGGCGCGACGCGGAGCGCCCCCACGAGCGTCCCGACCGAGATGGCGATCGCGAGCGATATCGCGACCACACGGAAGGTCACGAAAAACCCCGAGAGGAACTCCGGGAAGTGCCGCCGGAGCACATCCAGGAGCGCGCTCATACTCGCCGCCTCACGCTTGCGGCCCCGACCGCCGCGTCTTCATCACGGTCGGGCGATCAGCAGGTCTCCACGCACGGCCGGAGCTCCAGCGCCTCATCCAAGGTCAGGTCGGGTGGTGTCGCCTCCTGGCCGGTGTACTGCCCGATCCACTTGTCGAACAGCTCCTGCCAACGCCCGTCCTCCTTGACGTCCGCAAGGACCCCGTCGACGAACTCCTTGAGCTCGGTGTCGCCGTCCTTGATCCCGATTCCGTACGGCTCGACGGTGAGCTCGTCCCCGACGAGCACCAGCGTCGGATCCTGGATGATCATCCCCGTGAGGATGACGTCGTCCGTCGAGACGGCGTCCACGGCGCCGGTCTGGACGAGCTCGAGGCACTCGGAATAGGAGTCGACTAGCTGCAACTCGGCCTCTGGCGCCGACTCCCCCAGGTTCTCCTCGTAGGTCGATCCAAGGGCGGTGCAGACCGTGCGTCCTGCCAGGTCCTCGACGCCCGTGATGTCGGAGTCCTCGGGGACGAGGATTCGGCCATGGGCGATGAAGTACGGCTCGGAGAAGTCGATCTCGGCGTCTCGGTCCGTCGTGATGGTCATGGTGGAAAGGATCAGGTCAACCGTGCCGTCCTGGAGGAAGGGGATGCGGTTGTCGGAAATGGCCTCGACGTAGGTCGGCTCCACGCCGAGGGCGTCGGCGATGAACCCGCCCATCTCCACGTCGAAGCCCTCCACCTCGTCGGTCTGCGGGTTCTTGAATCCGAAGGGCGGCACGTCGAACTTCACCCCGATCACGATCTCGCCCGCTTCCTGGATCCGGCCCATCGTGGTGTCGGCCGGGAACTCCTCGACCGTTCCTCCGCCGCCGCCGTCCCCCTCGTCGTCGCCACACGCCGCGCCGACCAGAGCGGTCAGCGCGAGCAGCGCCACGAGCCACCTCCACCTCTTGTGTCGCATCGGCTCTCCTTCCCGCCGCAACGGATGCGGCTCCCGTCCTCGAACCCGGCCTAGTGGTGAATGATCTTGTCCACGAACTCCCTCGCTCGCTCGCTCTTCGCCCCGCGGAAGAATTCTTCGGGCGGCGCGTCCTCGACGATCGCCCCGGAATCGATGAACAGCAGCCGGTCGCATACCTCGCGAGCGAACCCCATCTCATGGGTCACGACGATCATGGTCATGCCGTCGCGGGCGAGGTCCCGCATCACGTCCAGGACCTCCCGGATCATCTCCGGGTCCAGGGCCGACGTGGGCTCGTCGAAGAGCATGAGCTTCGGCTCCATTGCGAGCGCCCTCGCGATGGCCACGCGCTGCTGCTGACCTCCCGAGAGGTCCGCCGGGACGGCGTCGGCCTTCTCGGGGATGCCCACTCGTTCGAGCAGGGCCCTCGCCCGCGCCCGGGCGTCGAGTCGCGAAAGCCCCTTCACCTCGATCGGCCCGAGGGTGACGTTGTCGAGCACGGTCTTGTGGGGGAAGAGGTTGAAGGACTGGAACACCATCCCCATCTCCGCTCGGAGCCGGTAGATGCCCTTTCCGGCTTTGGGGATCGATTGTCCCTCGAACCGGATGTCCCCCGCATCGATCGCCTCCAGGCCGTTGATGCACCGAAGGAGGGTCGACTTGCCCGAGCCCGAGGGGCCGGCCACGACGACCGCTTCCCCCCGGCGGATGGACAGATCGATGGAGTCGAGGACGACATGGGGGCCGAAGCTCTTCCGGACGCCCTCCAACTCGACCAGGCGTCCGTCCTGCGGCGCGATCGCCATTTGCAGCAGTCTAGCCCCTCAGCCGATGGCCGGTTCGGCCGGGGAGTCTCTGGTGGCCTCCTCCTCCGAGCCCATCAACTCCGAGATGAGTTCCAGGTACTGAGTGAGGTGGCGTGGCCCCAGGAACTGGTCGCGGATCCTCCGCTGCCCCTCCCGTCCCATCTCCCGCGCTCGAGCTGGATCAGCCAGAAGGGTGAGAACGGCCTCACCGTAGGCGCGGAGGTCGAGCGGGTCATCGAGCAGCAACCCGGTTAGCCCCGGCACGATCTGGTCCTGGATCCCGCCGATGCGGGTCCCGATGACCGGGCGGCCCTTCCACATGGCCTCGGTGACCGTCAGGCCGAAGCCTTCCGCCAGACTCTTCTGGACGACGATGTCGGCCCGACGCTGGATGGCGTTGACGATCGCAGCGTTCTCCTCACCGTCCTCCATCGGCAGCGACACCAGGTGGATGCGAGCGCGGACCTCCTCGGGCAGACCATCGAGCGCCGCCTCGGTCTCCCGCAGAACGTCGGCGCCCTCCGGATCGTCGGCGACCCCCTCGACGGATGGTCCAACCACGGCCAGATGGGCGTCTGAGCGAGGCGCCACGTGCGTCGCGAACCCAAGGAGAACGCCCAACGGATCCTTCAATCGGTCCCACCTGGACACCTGGACGACCAGCGGCGCGTCGTTGGGCAGGGTCCCGGAGTCCCCGTGCAGCGTCGCTGGCCTCACGACGGTCCCGGTCGAGCCGTCCTCTCGCGCAAACGTTGGAGAGGCCGCCTCACCGTCGGGGCACAGACCCGCGGCCGCCAGGATCGAGGAAACCTGCTCTTCGGAGAGCTGCTGGTTCTTCGGAGAGAAGGCGTCGATGGAAGGTGGCACGACGGTCACCCGCCCGTCATCCAGGCCCTCCCAGGCGTAGGCCCGGCGGGAGAAGACGTAGGCATCCGCGGGGAGCACGTGGGGACGCAGAAAGTCCCACGCCCTCCTCGCCAGATCGTTCGGCCGATCCAGGCCGACGTGACACCGCCAGATCACCACCGCTCCCGCCTCCTTTGCCGTGCGACAGAGGGCGGCGGGTTGGGGGTCGTGGACGATGACGACGTCACCGGGGCGAAGCAGCTCGGTAAGCTCACGGGCGCTCGGTTCGGTGACGTCGCGGTAGGCCTCCCGTTCGGCGGCGCCCAGCGGTCCTCCGTCGCCCGGGAAGCCGTGGAGGTGGTTGTGGATGCGCTTGGTGATCGCGAAGAAGTCCGGTGTGCCCGGGATCACCACCCAG
>JACDEY010000081.1 GCA_013816105.1 Actinomycetota bacterium | reverse complement strand
GCGCATCCGCCGCGCAGCAAGAGACGTAGAAGCGCGTGAGGTCGAAGCCCTCCCCCGGTGCGTCCGCGGCGTGCGTCACGAAGCCCGTCAGGCGGATCGGCGTCCCTTCGACGACGCCGGCTTGAGCGGCGTACTCCTCTGACTCGTTCGCGTACTGGATCTCTGCGAACGAGATGTCGCCGTCCGGATCCGGCGCCGCGGGCGCGAAGGCTCCGACCTCCCCTCCTCCCGCCGAGGACAGCTTCCTCGACGCGGCCAGCGCTCCAAGCTCGGCGGAGGGGATCATCAGCACGCCGACGATCGGGATGAGGAGCGTAGCGACGCTCGCCATTTCGGCGCGGGTCGGCCGTCGAGGTTCCGTCTGCGTTCGCAACGTCGCGACGTGAGCGATGGCCGCTCCGCCGAGAGCCACCGCCCCGAACGTCACGACCCAGTAGGTACGAGGGCCCAGATAGCGCGTCATATCCCCGCTGATGCGGAGATATGCAAAGAAGATCGCCCACGCGGCGAATACGGCAGCGCGCAGAACTCGCCCCGTATCGATGTTCATCGCATCAAGACCTCGAACCACAGCGAACCGGCGAGAACGATGGGCGCGGCCACCACCACCAGCTTCACGACGAAGCGCCGTCGAAATGTCGCCCCGTAAAGGAACGCCAGCTTGGCGTCGACCACCGGCCCGAACACCAGGAAGGCGAGCTGCGAGCCGATCGGGAATTGAACGAACGACACCGCAACGAACGCATCTGCTTCAGAGCACAGCGACAACAGGAAGGCGAGCGCCATCAATGCCAGAGCGCCAAGGACGGGGGTGCGCGCCACACCGGACAAGAGCGTCTGAGGGACCACGGCCTGTAAAGCCGCAGCCAGCGCGCTCCCGATGACGACGAACTTGCCCATGAAGTAGAAATCGGCGGCCAGATGATCCGTGAACGCTCGAATCCTGTCGCCCGGAGATGTAGGAGTCGCAGGTGCAGGATGCTCATCATCAGGTCGCGCCCTGAGGATGTCGCGGGCTCCCTCTCCGCCGATCGCCCATCCAGCCACCATCGCCAGCAGCAATCCGAGTCCAGCGCGACCGAGCACCATCTGGAGAGCGAGGCCGCGACCCTGGTACGCGATCCACGTCGATGCCAGCACGATCGGATTCATGATCGGGGACGCAAGCATGAATGCCAGTCCCGCCGCGGGATGCATCCCTCGCGAGATCAGCCTTCGAGCAACCGGCACGGAACCGCACTCGCATACCGGGAACGCCAGCCCCCCGAGCGCAGCTCCCGGAACCTGCAACGGAAGGGGGAGACGTGCGAGGCGTTCGAACGCGCGGTTCGGGACGAGCACCGCGATGCCGGCCGACACGAGCGCTCCCAACAGCACGAAGGGAAGCGCTTCGACAACGATCGAAGTGAATATCAGGACGAACGTTTCGGCGAGGGCAGAGCGCCCGATCCCGGCGAGCCTGGCCGCCGCGACCAGGGTGGCGACGATGACCACCATCCCGCCTAGAAGCAGGTTGCCGGCCGGCCTGCGAAGCATCACGGTGGGGCTACTGCTGGCCATCGGATACACGGTAGCGTGACCTGATGGCCGGCCGTTCCCGTCTCGTCGCGCTTCTGGCGGTCGCCTCGCTGCTGGCGGTTCCCGCCCTCGTACTACGCGTCTTCTGTGTCGGCCACTCGTGCGATGAGGCCGCGCAGGCGGAAGCTAGGGTCCCCTTCTGCTCGCTCCCAGAGGACACCCGCGCGCGTGTCGCGGCTGGGTTCCGCGAAGGACGATCGCCCGAGGTCCTGGCCGTAGCGGGACCGCTGTCGCTTCGGGGCGGATCCGCGTTCGGGCCCGGGGGACCGCGGCCCATCTGGCCCTCGACCTCGGGCGAGGCGGACGCCGCCCGCGTCCCACTGGGTTTCTCGGGGCCGGGGGTCCAGGCAGGTGCAACGCTCCAGAGCGGCGCCACGCTGGATTCGTTGGCACCCTCGATCGCCGGGGCCATCGGTCTCGAGCGGCCACACCCGGAGGTGCGCTCGGGCCGGCCGCTCGATGCGATCGACGGCGCATCCGCGCGCTTGGTGGTCGAGGTGGTGTTGAAGGGGATAGGGAGCATCGATGTCGAGCGCTCTCCGGGCGCGTGGCCCGATCTGGAGAAGCTGCTGGCCGATGGAACCTTCACCATGGACGCCGATGCGGGGTCGTTGCCGCTCGACCCGGCGGCGATCCTTGCGACGATCGGGACGGGGGCCCGTCCGGCGCAACACGGGATCACGGGCACGAACCTTCGGGATGATGAGGGGCGGTTGGTCCGGGCGTGGGGGCCGGGCGCTCCGGTGTCGGTGGTCGCGACCCTCGCGGACGACCTCGATGAGGAGCGGAGTGGAGAGCCGAAGATCGGGCTGGTGGCACCCGATCCGTCCGACCGGGGGCTCATCGGTGGCCGCTGGTACGTCGACGTCGATCGCGATGACGTCACCATCGGGCAAAGGCGTGCGGCCCGGACCGTCCGTGCGCTGCTGAAGCGAGGCTACGGGCGGGATGCGGTGCCCGACCTGATCGCGATCGTCCTCGATGGCTCCGCCGCGGCCATGAACGCCGAACTGGGCGCGATCGATGCGGCGATCTCGCGGGATCCGAGGCCCCCGCTGGTGATAGTGACCGCGACCGGGTCCGCTACGCCGCCGGCCGGAGAGCGCCTGGATCACCGGCTCGTTGCCTCCTGGGTGGAGCGTGGCTTCGCGACCGGCGAGCGGATCGTCGAGGCCACGACGCCGGGGGGACTCTTCCTGGATCAGCGAATCCTCGCGCGCGAGGAGATCTCCGAGGACTCAGTGATCGACCGGATCGCCCGGATGGACCATTCGGGACGGCGAGTCTTCGCCGACGTCTTCCCCGCCATCGCCGTGTCGTTCGCGAGGTACTGCTGATGGTCGATCTCGCTAGGCCCGCGCCGCCGCGCACCGGGTCGTGGACCAACGTCCTTCTGTTGGGAGGGGGGTTAGCCCTCGCGGCGCTCGTTCTTCGCGCGATCGATCCGGGTCGGATAGCCGGCCTTCAGAACTTCTTCATCATCTTCGGCTCGTTGTTGATCGAGGCCGTTCCGTTCATCGTGATGGGCGCCGTGGTCTCCGCCGGGATCGAGGTGTTCGTCCCCGCGCGCGCCTTCGACCGTATGGCCACCCTGCCCAAACCTCTGCAGCTTCCGGTCGCGGGGATCGCGGGGTTCGCGTTCCCGGTCTGTGAGTGCGGATCCGTTCCGGTAGCGCGACGGCTCGCTGCCAAAGGTCTGTCCCCCGCGGCGGCGGTGACGTTCATGCTGTCGGCGCCGATCCTCAACCCGATCGTGATCGCATCGACGTACGTCGCATATCGGGGGCGGGACACGTTGTGGGCGATGGTTCTGGGCCGCTCGTTCTTGGGACTGATGGCGGCGATGGCGGTCGGGTGGGTGGTGGCCGGCCGGAGCTCTTCCGAGATCCTGCGACCCCGTCCGGATGAGGAGCACCACCATGAGTCCGGCCCCCGGTGGAGCTCCTTCGCGGGGCACCTCGCCGGCGACTTCCTCTTCATGGGCCGCTATCTCGTGATCGGAGCGGCGGCAGCGGCCCTGCTGCAGACGTTCGTCCCCCAATCGATCATCGGTTCGGTGGCGGATACCCCCGTCCTCGCCCTCGTCGCGATGATGGGGCTCGCGTTCGTGTTGTCCCTGTGCTCCGAATCCGATGCATTCGTCGCAGCCTCGTTCGTTCAGTTCGGCGTCGGCGCTCAGCTCGCCTTCCTCGTCTTCGGGCCGATGGTAGATACGAAACTCGGCATCCTGTACTCGGCCACGTTCAGCAAAGGATTCTTTCGAATGGTCGTCCTCGTGGTGGGCACCGTGACGCTGATGGGAACCCTGTGGATCGAGGTCCTGGTTGGATAGGGCTCTCGATACTCGACTCGATCGTCCGGCGGAGAGGGTGCACCGTGCCGGCTTGAGTCCCGTGCGCGTCGCGAGCGCTCTTGCGCTCGCCTCGTGGGCCGGGCTCTTCTGGTTCCTCATCGGGTCCGGGCGGACGTCTCTCTATCTGTCTTCCCGCACCGACTGGGTGGTTCCCGTGGGAGCGATCGTCCTCACCGCTGCGCTCGCGGGCCGACTGCTCTCTCTCAGAACCGCGCGGCCTGAAGCCCTAACGCGCAGGGAAGCGCTTGCGATCGGGTTGACGATCCTGCCCGTCGTTACGGTCCTTGCGCTCCCGCCGGCTTCTCTGGGGTCGTTCGCCGCCGATCGCCGGTCGAGTCTCGCTTCGGCCGGCTTCTCGGGCGATGCGGGCGACATCTCGAGCGGGGAGGTCACGCTGGTGGATGTAGCCTCCGCGCTCAGGTCCGGTGAAGGCATGCAGCAGCTGACCAAGCGGGCGGGGGCCGAGGTGGGCTTCGTGGGGTTCGTCACCAGGGATCCTGGGATGCCCGCCGACGAGTTCCTCCTGACACGCTTCCTCGTCTCGTGTTGTGCAGCAGACGCTCTCAGCATCCAGGTCCGGGTCGTAGGCGCGCCGCCCGGACGCTTCGAGGCGGATCAGTGGGTTCGCGCGGAAGGCCTCCTGTATCCGTTGGGAGGAGAAGTCATCGTCGATGCAACGCTCGTCGAGGGTGTCCCTCGCCCCGATCGGCCCTATCTGAACTCCTGATGGCAATCGTCCGATCGGCCAAAGGAGCCGGCACCCGCAACCGCATCCTGGACGCAGCCCGCGACGCCCTCGCCGAGGAAGGCATGGAGGGCTTCTCTCGGCGGACGAAGAGGACGCGTGGAACGACCTCTTCCAGGAGGTCGTTCAGGGCTGATCAGCCGAGATCGGGCGCGGAAAACGCATAGGCCAACCCGGTTGGTACCTCGTTCGCAACGAAGGCTCCCAACATGATCCCCATCACGCCCTGCCGGCGGCGGCCGCCGTCGTAGGCGGCGGTCAGGCGGAGGTCGTCCCCCTCGTCAACGGCAACCCCCGGCGTCCGCGCGAACGACGTCATCCGCGTCAGGTACCAGAACTCGCGCGGCCGGCGTTCGTACAGGGCCCGGGAGGTAAAGATGCTCTCGTTCGTCGTTGTGTTTCTCAACTCGAGTGCGAGCCCACCATCATGCAGGTGCCCCGCAGCGGCGATGAAGCGCCCCGTCTCCGTCGCCCGCCAGACATCGCTCTCGGTATAGCGGCTTCCGCCCGGGACATCGAACTCCGCGTCGGCGTCACATTCGCCGGTGACGCTGAACCAGACCGGTGCTATGTCGGTCAGTCCCGAATCCGCAGGGGCGAAGCCGAGATCGAGCCGGATGAAAGCCTCGAAGGTGCCCGGATGGCCGGAGTGCATGCCGTCGATGTGGGCGGTGAACCCCCAGTCGCTCTCTCCCACCTCATAGCCATAACCGTCGGGCAGCCTCATCGGCGTCCGTTCCTTGCCCGACCCGAAGAAGCGGTCGGGCCACTCCGGGCATGCAAGATCCTGCTTTTGCGGGTTGACCCACACCGCGTGATGCAAATGGGCCATGTGGTGGCCGACCCGACGCCCCTCATCGTCGATCAGGGTGGCGCGGGCGGAAGTGATGAAACCGGGCACCCCGGGTGACTCGACGAGATCGAAGACCTCGGTCATGCCGTCGTACTTGATCGTCATCGGGTACAGGCAGCGCCAGCCCTAGTCCGTTGGCCGGCAGCCGGCTTCGAACGCTCGCGCCGGGCTTCCGACAGCGAACGTCATCCCGGCGAGTGAGCCCGCAACCAGAAGAGCGATCCTTCGACTCATGCAACCAGAAGAGCGATCCTTCGACTCATGCAACCAGAAGAGCGATCCTTCGACTCATGCAACCAGTGTGCGGGTTATCGCGACCTTACGCAATGTG
>JACDEY010000272.1 GCA_013816105.1 Actinomycetota bacterium | reverse complement strand
GTCTCGCAGTGCATCTGTGACAGCATCGCGGTCGTCCGCCGGGCGGAGTGGTGGGTTGACCCGGTACGTTCCGTCGAGAGTGGAGATGAGATCGTCTGTCAGCGTCAGATGGTGGGGCGTCGTGTCTGATGTGATGTCCGCCCGATCCTCGAAGAACCGCACGAGCGTGGCAGAGAGCGCGGTGGATACGTGGGTGATGTGGGTCTTCGCCCCGGTCTCGGCTGCGAGCACGAGGGCTGTCGCCGTCGCGGCGTCCTCGGCGCTGGCCGGAGAGCCCGGTATCCCCGCGAGCGCGGCGGCGGCCCCATCGTGGACTACGCCGGTCGCTAAAGCGTAATCCTCGCAGTGAAGGAGGACGGGCAATCCGGCGGTGCTTGCGTACAACATAGCGTTTCGCAGCACCCCGGCTGACTGGGTTCCCAGTCCATCATCGGAGACACAGAGGGCTCCGGCCTCTTTCAGGAGTTGCATCTCCGTGAGGCATTCGCCTTTCAGGCCGACGTGAAGGGCCGCCGAGACGTAGGCGCGTACCCGCGACTCCTGTTCGATGCGGCGCAGCAGGCCAGAGACGATGACGGGGTTATCCACGACGGGGTCGGTGTTTGGCATCATCACGACGCCGGTGAAGCCACCGGCGGCGGCGGAAGCTGATCCACTCTCGATGGTCTCTTCGTCCTCGCGGCCCGGCGTGCGCCAGTGAGCGTGTACGTCCACGAAACCGGGGAACAGATGCAGCCCGTCCGCGTCAAGCTCGCGCGTACCTCGAAGATTCTCCCCGATCTCCGAGATCCGACCCGAGGCAACGCGAACATCCTTCGCGGCATCGAGGCCGGTGGAAGGATCGAGAATGTGGGCTTGGCGGATGAGCAGTTCGGGGTTTTGTCCGGGAGTCCGGATCACGCAGCAACTTCGTGGGCGACGCCGGTGGCTAGCGCGAGGACAGCCGAGCGGACGGCGATCCCGGAGGCGACCTGGTTCGGGATGAGCGAACTTTCGTCGAGCACTACGTCGCCGGAGATCTCCACTCCCCGGTTGACGGGACCGGGGTGCATGACCCTCACGCCCTGCCTCAAATGTCGCCGCGCGACGCCGTAGTAGGCTGCGTACTCCGCGACGGATGGAACCAACGGAGAGCCTCCCGTCATCCGCTCGTTCTGGAGCCGGAGCATATAAAGGATCTCGGCTCCCCACTCCAGTGCCGCGTCCACCGAGGGCAGGATCGGAAGGTTCCATGTATCGGTATCGAGGGGCAGGAGCGTGCGCGGGGCCGTGAGAGCGACCTCCATGCCCGCGGTTTGCAGGGCGGGGATCACGCTTCGCGCCACCCGGCTGTGCAGAACATCTCCGGCGATGACAACCCTCCGCCCGGATAGCTCATCGAGGCCGCCGAACGCTTCGCTCAGGGCGTACAGATCGAGGAGGGCCTGGGTCGGGTGCTGACCGCGACCGTCGCCCGCGTTCACGACTGCGGCGCGGGAGTGGCAGGCGGCAAGTTTCGCGGCACCGGCTGACGGGTGACGGAGAACGAGCGCATCCGCGCCCAGGCTGTCCAGGGTCACGACGGTGTCCACTAGGGACTCGCCTTTGGCGATAGCGGAGCCGTTCTGGGAGAGGGAGATCACATCGGCCCCGCTCCGCCGCGCCGCCAGCTCGAACGAGACCGCCGTGCGGGTCGAAGCCTCGAAGAAGGCCAGGCACACGGTCTTTCCGGCGAGCGGACTCGTCAGGCGTCCGTCCGACATGTCACGGGCGAGGTCGAGGACCTCGCGCAACTCTTCGCGGCTCGATCCTTCGAGCGTCAGGAAATCTCTACTGTGCAACGACGATCACCCCGTCCTCCCCGTCGATCTCCTCAAGGCCGACGCTGACCCGCTCCCCGCGAGCCGTCGGCACGTTCTTCCCCACGTAATCCGCTCGAATAGGCAACTCCCGATGTCCCCGGTCCACCAGGATGGCGAGCCGGATGGCGGCGGGACGACCGAGATCCAGGAGCGCGTCCATCGCCGCCCGCGCCGTCCGCCCCGTATACAGCACGTCATCCACCAGAACGACCGTTCGGCCCGTGACATCGAAACCCACGTCGCTCTCCCCCACCTCCGGTTCCTCGCCGTCCAGGTCGTCCCGATGCAGCGTGATATCCAGCGAG
>JACDEY010000271.1 GCA_013816105.1 Actinomycetota bacterium | reverse complement strand
CGTCTAGCCCATCCTGCGAACGGCGGTTTTGCGGCGTCCCGCGCTCCGTGTCATGATCCGGACCCGCCAATCGCGGGCACGGTCGAATAATGCCGCACGCCGGCCAGGGAGGGGGTGCTTGCGGAAGGGATCATCGTGGTTTCGTCTGCCCGCCTTCCAGACCTCGAAAGGAATCAGCAATGACCTCACAAGCGTTTCGGTGGCCGAGGACGGTCAGCGCGATAGGGGCGCTCCTTCTCTCTCTCGCGTTCCTCCTGTCCTCAGCCGCCCCGGCCTCGCCCGCACCTCGCGCCTCGAAGATCGACGCGGACGTGGTGGATCGGCTCCAGTCCTCGGGCGCGGCGAAGGTGTTCGTGATCCTAAAGGCGAAGGCCGACCTGAGCGGTGCTCCCGCCCTCAAGGACTGGACGGCGCGGGGCTGGTTCGTCGTGAACCGCCTGAAGGCCACGGCCGAGGCGACTCAGGGCGGCGTTCGCGCGCTCCTAGCGGCTCGCGGCCTCGAGGCAAAGCCCTTCTGGATCGTGAACGCCGTCCTCGCGACCGCCGATGCGGCGACGATAGATGTCCTGGCGGCGCGCCCCGAGGTGGCGAGGATCCGCCTTCACCGCACCGTCCCGGTCCCGCCGACCATCCGAGGCGAGGCCGGCTCCCCGGGCTCCGCGCCTGAGTGGGGGATCGTGAACATCCGGGCCGACGACGTGTGGGCCGACTTCGGCACCCGCGGGGCGGGCATCACCGTTGCCAACATCGACACCGGCGTGCAGTACACCCACGCCGCCCTCGACACCCAGTACCGGGGCCGAAAGGCGGACGGTAGCTTCAACCACAACTACGACTGGTGGGACCCCTCCGAGATCTGCGGCAACCCCTCTTCCGCGCCGTGTGACAACAACGGGCACGGCACCCACACGATGGGCACCATGGTGGGCGAGGACGGGGCCAACCAGATCGGGGTTGCTCCGGCGGCCAAGTGGATCGCCGCGAAGGGCTGTGAGTCGAACTCGTGCTCGGACTTCGCTCTGCTCTCCTCCGGGGAGTGGATCCTTGCTCCGACCAAGATCAACGGGAGCGCGCCACGCGCGGGCAAGCGGCCCCACATAGTCAACAACTCGTGGGGCACTCCTGCAGGCGGCGACGACTTCTACCAGTCGACCGTGCAGGCCTGGGTGGCATCGGGCATCTTCCCGCAGTTCTCGAACGGGAACAGCGGGCCGGGATGCGGCACCGTCGGCGCTCCGGGGAGCTACCCCGAGAGCTACGGGTCCGGTGCGTATGACATCAGCAACGCCATAGCCTCGTTCTCGAGCCGCGGTCCCTCGCCGTTCGGGAGCATCATCAAGCCGAACATCTCGGCGCCGGGCGTGAACGTGCGGAGCTCGTGGAACAACGGGAGCTACCTGGCGATCAGCGGGACGTCCATGGCCTCGCCCCACGTGGCGGGCACCGTGGCGCTCATCTGGTCGGCCGTGCCGTCGCTTCGCCGCGACATCGCCGGCACACGGCCGATCCTCGACTCCACGGCGGTCGACACCTCCGGCACCTGCGGGGGAACGACCGGCAACAACAACACCTGGGGGGAGGGGCGTCTGGACGCATACGCGGCCGTGGACCTCGCGAACGGATAGTCGCCACGCGGAGGTCGCATTGACATCGGAAGGGGGCGGGTTCTTCCCGCCCCCTTTTCTTGAGCGAGTCATCTACCAGGAGGCGCTGAACATGTCCTCATCGTCCAGAGCGACGGCCGGTCTACTCCTCGTGGTCGTGCCCACCATCGAGTTCGGCGGGGTCGTGCTCCTCTCCTACATCCGGAGGCGAACCCCCGGATACCTCGACAATCCGGTGAGGCAGAACCTCTTTCGGGCCATGCATGCGCACGCCGGGGTCCTGGTGATCCTGGCGCTTGTAGGCCTGTTGTACGTCGATGCCGCGGACCTCGGAGACGGAGCCAAGAGTCTGGTTCGAGCATGCCTGGTCGTGCCGCCCATCGCGATGCCACTCGGATTCGGCCTTTCTGTCGCCTCCCCGCGCGCTTCAGAGCCCAACGGGTTCATCGCCCTCGTCTACGTGGGGGCTGCCGCATTGGCGGTCGGCGTCGTCGTGCTCGGGATAGGCCTGCTGCGATGAGCGATCTCCTCCGTTGCCCCGGCGGCGCTTCAGTC
>JACDEY010000270.1 GCA_013816105.1 Actinomycetota bacterium | reverse complement strand
GCGATCCATCGAATAACCGGGGTTCGGTCGCGACCGACACGGCCACGGCGCCTCCTCGCACCAGGTGCTCGGCCACCTGTCCCGTCTCGCGCCCGGCGGGCCCTATCGAGCCCGGAAACGGGGACGTCCGACGGACCTCACCGATCAGGGCCGGGGACGTCTCCGAGGCTCCGATGGCCCCGACGAGGTCGAGAGGCGGGGGAAGAGCCCGGAGGCGGAGCGCCAGGCTTCCCTCGCGGAGAGGGCGGCGCTCGAGGTCCTTCCGAATGGCGTCGGCCGATTCGGAGAGGTAGCTCATGCGCCCGCGCCGACTCTTGCCGGTTCCCCGGTGTCAGGCGGGCGCCGAAGACGTGGAGGCCACTGGGAGGCCGGCCGGGATCCGCACGGCGTTCGACCCGAGCAGCGTCGTGAGCTCGGACATGAGCGCGGGACACCCGTCGACCCGATATCCCTCTCCGAGGCGCAGGCTCATGGCCTCCCCGTCGTTGACCAGCCGCACGATCACCGGGAGGTCGCCCGGGTACATTCGAAACAGGACCTTCAGCCTGGTGATCAGGCCGTCCGTGCAGCTCGACGTGGGCACGTCCACGACCAGAGGATCGCTGACCGCCCCCGGACCGGTCGGACCGCCATTCTCCGAGTATCCCGGACCCGAAGGCGTGAGATCGGGCTCGGACACCTCGAGCGCAACCAGCTGCAGCTCACGCCCACGCAGGTCGGCCCGTCCCTTGACGAGCACGATGCGGTCGGTGGCGATCAGCGGCCCGGACTTGTCGAACAGCGAGGGAAACACGACGACGCCCACACCGCCGGTGAGGTCCTCCAAACGAAAGACGGCGTAGGGCTCCCCTCGCTTCGTGAACCGGCGTCCCAGGGAGCCGACGATCCCAGCGACGGTGACGACGTCGCCATCGCCCAACCCGGGCACCTCGGAGATCGGCAGGTCGACCAGGGCGTCGAGGCGGCCCTTGATGGAGAGGAGGGGATGATCGGTTACGTACTGGCCGAGCATCTCCTTCTCCAGGCGAAGGAGCTCGGGGCGAGCGAACTCCTCCCCCCGCAGGACCGACTCGTCGATGTCGATCGAGGGCCCGTCCTCACCGCCGAAGAACGAGAACTGCCCCACGGCCTCGGCTCGCCGGTCCGCCAGCACCGGGGTAGCGATCTTCTCGTAGTTCTCGAGCAGCGCCCGTCTGGCGTATCCCAGCGAGTCGAACGCGCCGGCGAGGATGAGGCTCTCCATGCACTTCTTGTGCAGCACCCCGGCGTCCACCTTTCGACAGAAGTCGGTCAAGGACTCGAACTGCCCCTTCTCGGTGCGCGCGGCCACGATGCTGTGCACGACTCCCGCCCCGACGTTTCGCACGGCGGCGAGCCCGTAACGGACCTCTCCATCGGAGGGCGTGAAGTGCATCTGGGACTGGTTGACGTCAGGAGGAAGCACGCGAATGGCACGCAGCCGAGCGGCATTCAGGTAGAAGGGCTTCTTGTCCTTGTCGTCCTTCACGCTCGTGAGCAGCGCCGAGAAGTACTCCACCGGGTAGTGCGCCTTGAGATACGCGGTCTGATAGGCGACGTAGGCGTACGCGCAGGCATGCGAGGCGTTGAAGCCGTAGTCGGCGAACGGGACGATGAGGTCGAAGATGTCCTGGGCGAGGCGCTCCTGATAACCGCGCTCGACGGCCCCTTTCACAAACGTCTCCCGGTGCGGGACCAGCAGTTCTCGGATCTTCTTTCCCATGGCCTTTCGCAGCAGGTCGGCCTGGCCCATCGAGTAGCCGCCCACCCGCACGGCGATCTGCATGACCTGCTCCTGGTAGACGATGATGCCGTAGGTGTCCTTCAGGATGTCCTCGAGAGAAGCATGCGGATACACCACGGGCTTCCGGCCGTGCTTGCGCTCGGCATACTCGGTGTGCTGGCCCATACTCAGAAGGCCCGGACGGTAGAGGGCGACCAGGGCCATGAGGTCCTCGAATCGGTCCGGCTGGAGCATCTGTATGAGCTGCCGCATCCCTCCACCCTCGAGCTGGAACACGCCGTCGGTGTCCGCCGCCCTGAGCATCCGGTAGGTGGCCTCGTCGTCCAGCGCGACGTGGTCGATGTCGCAAGCGATGTCCTTCGCCCGAAGGAGCCCCACGCAGTCCTCGATGACCGAGAGGTTGCGCAGGCCGAGGAAGTCCATCTTCAGCAGGCCGAGACG
>JACDEY010000080.1 GCA_013816105.1 Actinomycetota bacterium | reverse complement strand
GTACCGGCTAGGCCGGCACGCTCGCGTAGTACACGTCCTCCTCCACCGTGTGGCCGAGGCCGCGCGTGTCCGCCCAGGCGATGTGCACCTCTCCATTGGTCACCTGGATCGACATGTAGTCGCCCAGGAAGCCGCACTGGAACGGGTTGTTCTCACACGTGAGGTTCGGCATCGACTTCGTGGTGATGCGCTGGTACGTCCACGACTCGCCGTTGTTGCTCGACGTCGCGAGGGTGATGTCGTTGCACCCACGGGTATCGCAGAGCCCGTGCTGGCGGTCGTAGTAGGCGACGTAGAGGTTGCCGTTCTCTCCCACGTCACCCCAGGCCTGCCACTGGGCGGCGGGCTGGCTGTCTCCGTCGTTGTTGCCGTCGTTGCGGGAGACGAGCACCGCCTTGCTCCAGGTATCTCCCCCGTCGGTCGAGAACGACATGAAGATGTCGTTGTTCGTGTTGGCGGGGTAGTCCCCGTTGCGGAAGTCGTCCCAGTAGACGGCGAGCTTTCCGGTGGTCTCGTCGATACCCATGGATCCCGGGCCGCTCGAGAGCCGGTATGAGTTCGGAGGCAGACACCGGCGCCCCGGCACGCAGCCGAACCGCTCACCGAAGGGCTGGGTCTGATCAACGAACGCGACTCGGACCGGCTCGCTCCAGGTCACGCCGCCGTCGGTCGACTTCACGACCAACTGCTGGGACACCTGCTGCGCCTGGTCGATGCCCGGCGTGTTGAAGTTCGTGAACGTGACGTAGACGGTGCCATCGGGACCGACTAGCGGGAACGATCCCTGGTCGGAGTTACAGGCGTTCTTGTTCTCGTCGGGGTCGAAGGCGTCACCGAACCTGCAGATCTCGGACACCCCACTGATCTCCTGCGGTGGGCTCCACGTGAGGCCGCGATCGGTCGAGCGGCTGATCACGATTGGGCTCTCGCAGTAGTCGAAGCCGGACTCACCGCAGCTGAAGTCGAACATGGTCCACGTGATGTAGATGTTGTTGTGGAAGGGACTGTTCGGGTAGGAGTCGACCGCGGTGAACTGCTTGTCGTGGAAGATCGCGGAGTTGGGATCGCACTCCTCCACGACGGTGCGCGGCGTGGCCGACAGCTCCGAGCCGACGGGCTGGTGCAGGAACGACCCCTTGTGCTCGGGGTTCGACGCCCAGACCCATATGCCGTTCAGGTTGTCGAACAGGTCGAACCCGATGGCGTCGTAGTAAAGGGTGCCGTCCGAGGCGAACTCGTGTGACGGGTCGCTGAACGCATCCACCGTGGGAGCGGTTCCGCCGCACCGGGCGAACTGGGTGGGGATGGCGTAGTCGCCGAAGTGCTGAGCGCCGTCGATGGACCAGTCCAGCCCCGTCTGGTTGAAGCCCATCCGGGAGTCGTTCTGGCTCACGATGACGTTGCTGGGGTCGGTCGGGTTGACCCGAACCCACTCTTCCGCCTGCCGGCGGAGCGAGCATTCCTGGTTCGCCCGTATGTTGTCCGGGATGCCGGCGGCCCGGTAGACGTTCGGACATCCGAAGGTGCTCAGCTCAAAAGGTGGCTCATGGTCGATCCCCCTGCCGGCTCCGTCCTCCGTCAGCATGTCCGCCGCGGCGGCTGTCACGCCGCCGGACAGCTGCGGCGCGACGAGGCCGTTCGGCAGCCGGTACACGTCCTGACCCTGTGCCGCCCTGACCGGCGGTGACACCCGGTTGCCGGTCGCCGTGCTTCCGGCGGCGGCAAAGGTGGCCATCAACCCAGCGGCAGCGAGTAGAGCGATGAGTGGTCTCTTCATCCCGTTCCTCCTAGAGGCGCTCAACGAAGAAAGCGAACCGGCCGGCTGGGGAGGCCGCTCTGCCCCTCGCTCCTCCTTGATCGATCGCGACGAGAGAGCCTACCGCAAAGTCGAGAACATGGGTGTTCGGTTGGGTCCCGGGGCGGTACGCTCCTTCGCACCGTTCCAGCGAGAAGGGGGCCACATGGGACTGAGCATCGCCCGTCGTACCGGCGTAGCGGGCCTCGCCCTCGCGTGCGTCCTGTTGGGCGCCTGTGGAGGCGGGAGCGATGAGGAACAGATCGAGACGGTGGTGAGAGACGCCCTCGATTCCTTCGTCGAGAAGGACCCGGCGAAGTTCGTCGGCCTCTTCTCCGAGGAGTGCGAGCTGACGGAGGAGAAAGTCGCCGGGGACTTCGAGAGCCTGGAAGGAAGCGAGTTGCAGGTCGAGGTCACCGACGTCGTCGTCCGGAACCTCGAGGATGACACCGCCGAGGCGAGCGCAGAAGGTAGCGTTACGGTCGACGGCCAGGAGGTCCCCCTCTCGCAGATCGCGCCCGGAGGCCAGGAATTCCTCTCCCTCGTCAAGGAGGACGGGAACTGGAAGATCGCGGACTGCCCGGAGGGATAGTCTCTCCGAGGGTCGTCCAGCGTACGGAACAAGCCGCCCGGCCATAGGGTTGACTCCACCAGGCAGCTCGCATCGTCGGACCCGCACGGCGAGCGAACGAGGACTCGAGGGGGGACAGGCGATGTTGGAACGGCTGGCTCGATGGTGCTATCGGCACCGCTGGCGCACGACGATCCTGTGGGTCGCGGCTCTTGCGTCGAGCATCGCGCTGATGAACGCCGCGGGAGGCGAGTACACCACGGACTTCTCCCTGCCCGGCTCGGAGTCCCAGGAAGCATTCGATCTGCTCGAAGAGAAGTTTCCCGCTCGATCCGGCGACGTGGCTACCATCGCGTTCAAGGCCGATGCGGGCGTCGCCGACCCCGGCGTGCGGCAAACGATGGAGGGCGTATTCGCCGAGGTTGTACAACTTGATCACGTGGTCGAGGTGACCAGCCCCTACAGCGAGCAGGGTGCCCAGCAGCTCTCTCCGGACGGGTTGATCGCCTTCGCCGACGTCCAGTTCGATGTGGGCACCGGAGAGATCCCCCTCGAGGTGATCCAGAGCCTCATCGACATCGGGGACGGGGCCGAGGGGCCGGGACTTCAGGTCGACTTCGGGGGCGGACCCATCCAGCAGGCCCAGTTCGAGCCTCCCGGCGGGGCCGAATCGATCGGCTTCCTGGCGGCTGTGGTGATCCTGCTGGTCACGTTCGGCTCGGTGCTGGCCATGGTCCTGCCGCTCGTGACCGCGGGCATCGGCATCGGCATCGGGCTCTCGCTGATCCTGTTGATGGCGAACTTCGTCAACGTCCCGAACTTCACCCCGCAGGTCGCATCCATGATCGGGATAGGCGTGGGGATCGACTACGCCCTGTTCATCGTGACCCGGTACCGGCAGCAACTGCACGAGGGGATGGACCCGGAGCAGTCGATCGTCAGGGCCCTCACCACGTCCGGCCGAGCCGTGGTCTTCGCCGGCATCATCGTGGTTGTCTCCTTCCTGGGCATCCTCCTGATGGGGTTTCCGTTCATCGAGGGGATCGCCGTCGGCGGCGCCTCCGCGGTGCTGGTCACGATGCTCGCATCGATCACTCTGTTGCCGGCTCTGATCGGCTTCGTTGGGCACAACATAGACAGACTCCACATCCCCCGCCTCAGGAGAGTGGAGACGACCGGCCAGAGGTCTTTCTGGTTCCGGTGGAGCCGGGTGATCCAGCGCCGGCCGTGGACGACGGGCCTCGTCGGGCTTGCCGTCCTGGTCGCACTGACCATTCCGCTGTTCTCGATCCGTCTGGGACTCGCCGACGCCGGGAACGATCCCGAGGAGCTAACCACCCGCCGCGCCTACGACCTGCTGTCGGAGGGATTCGGCCCGGGGTTCAACGGGCCCCTCATCCTCGCGGCCGAGTTGGCCGGACCCCAGGATCTGGAGGCGTTCGCTGGGGTTTCCGGGGCGGTCCAAGCGACGCAGGGCGTTCAGTTCGCCTCACCCGCCATCCCCAACGACCCGGCCAACCCCACCGCGGTCATCATGACGGTGTATCCGAGCACGTCGCCGCAGGCGGTGGAGACGGAGGAGCTGGTGCGGCGCCTCCGGCGGGAGGTCTTGCCTCGGGCGACTGATGGCGCCGGGGTGGACGTGCTGGTCGGCGGGTTCACGGCGGCCGGGGTGGACTTCACCATCCTTTCCGGCGACCGCCTGCCGATCCTTATCGGCGCGGTGATCCTGGTGTCGTTCCTGCTCCTGATGGTGGTGTTCCGATCGCTGATCGTGCCGATCAAGGCTGCGATCATGAATCTTCTGTCCATTGGGGCGGCCTACGGCATCATCGTCGCCGTCTTCCAGTGGGGCTGGCTGGCCGATCTGGTGGGAATCGGGGAGCCGGGGCCCTTCGAAGCCTGGGCTCCCATGATGCTGTTCACCATCCTGTTCGGCCTGTCGATGGACTACGAGATCTTCCTGCTGTCGCGAATCCGGGAGGACTACAACAGGACGCGAGACAACGGCCTCTCGGTGGCCAACGGCGTGGCCACCACCGGTCGGGTCATCACCGCGGCTGCCGCAATCATGATCGCGGTGTTCATGTCCTTCGTCCTCGGGTTCGACATCCGGCAGATCAAGCTCCTCGGGCTCGGTCTCGCCGTGGCGGTCCTGGTCGACGCGACCATCGTTCGCATGGTGCTGGTCCCGGCCACAATGGAGTTGCTCGGGGACGCGAACTGGTGGCTTCCCAAGTGGCTCGGCAGGCTGATCCCGAAGGTCAGCGTGGAGGGCGAGGCGGAAGCGGCGTTGGACGCGGAGTACCGGCGAACGCTGGAGGAGGAAGGGGAGCTGGACCGGGGCGGGACCCGCTAGGAGGCGGGTCCGATCGTCAAGCAGTGCTGACGTGACCATCGACCCCGTCCGGCTCTGTGCCGAAAACGCGGCCGGCTGGCACGCGTCGTGGCTAACCGCGCTCGGCCTTCGGTCGGAGTGGCGCCATCCCGTGTGGCGCGCGCTCGACGCGCCGCCGTTCATCTATTGGTCCGCAATCACGCTTGCGCCCGATGCGCCCGAGTCCCTGGTCTGCGACGCGCACGGAACGGTCTGCGATTCATGGTCCGTGCTCCGGCTGGCGTCGTGTGGATTCGGCGAACGCGATCGCGACGGTTTCGAAGAACGGGCACGTGAGCCCTGGTTCCTGCGGCCCGCCGCTGTCCTTTCCACGGAGGAGCGGCAGCCCGAGTTGAAGGTCGCTCGCGTCTCCACGCCCCAGCAGGTGGCCGAGTTCGAGAGCGTGAGCGTGCGTGGCTTCGCGGGGAAGGACGACTCCGTCCAGACCGGTACCCTCCATCCGGCTTCGATCCTCGCCGACGCCCACATGACGATGCTGATCGGCCGCGTCGGAGATGAGGCGGTCGCAGCTGCGATGAGCTACCGCAGCGACGACGCCCTGGGGATATACGGCGTCACCACGATCACGTCGGCTCGGCGGCGCGGTTACGCGTCGGCATTGACGCGTGCGCTGATCGATCCTGCGACGCCCATGCTGCTGAGCCCAAGCCCCGAGGCCGCAAGCATGTATCGGCGGCTCGGCTTCGAGCAGGTTGGGGAGCTGCGCCAGTGGCATCGTCCGTAGAGGATCTAGAGGATCTGAGCCGGCCTCTAGGCCGAATCGAGCAGTGCGTGGGGGCGGCAACTCCTTACCTCTCTCCTGGCCTCCCCGAGGGAGTCCGTCCGCCAGTTCGCCTCCGGTGAGAGCGACGGGGAAACAGGCTCGACCCGCCTTCGGCCTCCCATCTCGTGTCCTCCGTCAGTCGAATCGGTGCCTAGACTTTCGACCACGCAACCGTTGTCAACCGCCTGCTACGACCTCGGTCGGTTCCCAATCTTGGTCGTTCCGTGGGTTGGGGTCCACTCGACATCGAGGCGGGTGGGGAGCGCCGGGAGGGGGCTGAGGGTTCTCGCACGCCACCCCCATTCGGGTTACATACACCCCCTCTGGCACTGTCGCCAGGAAAGCCACCTCGACATTGCCGACTTCTCCGACCTCCAACCCCCGAATCGACATACCAGCCCTTGACACACACCCTGCGTGCTCCGAAGGTCGACAAATACGAACCCCGGCGGCCGCTTAACGGCAACGCGCAGGC
>JACDEY010000079.1 GCA_013816105.1 Actinomycetota bacterium | reverse complement strand
GGATCTGGACGGCCATCTCCGGAACGTTCGTCGCGACGGCGTCCACGCCCATCTCGAACAGACGCTGGACGTCCTCCGCTCGATCGACGGTCCAGGTCCCCACGCGAACGCCGCGTGCGTGCGCCGACCGGACGAAGCCCTCCCCTGCTCCCATGAGCGCTTCGGCCTGCGGAAGCACGAACCCGTGTCCACTCGAAGCCGCATACACGAGGGACGCCTCGGGGTCGATCCCGGCGATCGTCAGGAAACCCGTGGCGAGGCCGGGGGAGAGATCGCGCACGCGTTCGATGGTGAGCCAGTTGAACGAGGAGAGCAGCACGTCCTTAGCCATGTCCAGCTCTTCGACGAGCGCGACGGACTGAGCCGCCACGCGCTCGAGGGGCGAGTCGAACGACGGCTCTCCCGGCATGTTCTTCAGCTCGAGGTTGACGCAGATCCGCCCGCGCAGCGCTTGGAGCGTCTCGCGGAGCGTGGGAACGCGGGTCCGCGGCCCCCGGCCACCCGATGCGTCGACGTGGCGGATCTCGTCCATTGTCCGCTCGTGCACCCATCCGGTGCCGTCCGTGGTCCGTAATAGGTCGGCGTCGTGCATCACCACGGGAACCTCGTCGGCGGTCAGGCGCACATCGAGTTCCACCACGTCCGCGCCCACGTCCACGGCGCCGTCGAATGCCTCCAGCGTATTCTCGGCGTGGCTCGAGGAGGCGCCCCGGTGAGCGACCACCACCGGCCACGATTTGTCGAACAACGTGGCCTCCCAGCATTGTGCGGCCCGAAGAGGCGGCAGTATACTCCGCGCCTCATGGAGTGGCTGCACCGTGCGCGATGCAAGGACGAGGACCCCGAGCTCTTCTTTCCCATCGGAACCAGTGGTCCGGCTGCCGTTCAGATCGAGGCTGCGAAGTCCATCTGCATGCCGTGTCCGGTCAGATCCGAATGCCTCGAGTGGGCGATGGCAACGGGCCAGGAGGCCGGCGTGTGGGGCGGTCTCTCCGAGGACGAGCGACGCGCCCTCCGGCGCAGCCGGCGGCGATCCGAGATGAGTCGCCTCGCGGCCACGCGCTGACGGGGTACCTGTTTATCCGGATTCTCCGCTTGACGGCCGAGCCCCTTCCCGGGCTCATACCCGACTCGAGGGACACAGATCGTTCACCGGACACACCTCGCACGCCGGGATCGGCGCCCTGCACACGCGACGGCCGTGATCGATGAGCACGTAGGTGAAGGGAAACCACTGAGCTCGGGGGACGAACGTCATGAGGTCCCGTTCGATCTTGGAAGGATCGGTCTCTCGTGTGAGCCCCAGCCTCTGGCTCACACGACGAACGTGCGTGTCCACCGCGATGCCGGCGTCCCGGTCATTCCGGTGGCGGGCAGGGTACGCGTTGCCCTGGACGATGTTGGCCGTCTTGCGAGCCACGCCGGGTAGAGTCAGGAGCTCCACCATGGTCTTGGGGACGCTGCCGCCGTAGGCGTCCACGATGCGAACGCAGGCCCCTCGAATGGCCCTGGACTTTTGGTTGAAGAAGCCGGTCGGCCTGATGTCTGCCGCGAGCTCCGCCTCGGGGACACGCAGGTAGTCCTGCGGAACGCGGTACTTCCGAAATAGTGAGGCGGTCACCTGATTCACCCGCTCGTCGGTGCACTGCGCGGAGAGGATGGTCGCGACGAGACACTCCAGGGCGTTCGAGAAGTTGAGGGCGACGTGCGCCATCGGATAGGCCTTCTTCAGCCGCCGAAGCAGGATCGGGGCACGTTCCTCGATCGGGCTGTCCCGCGAGGTCGTGGTCCTGGTCTTCGGGTTCACGGCGCCAGTGTATTCAGCCACCGACCGAGGAGGGATACTAGTCCGCTGCACGCGATGGCGATTTCCCGGGTCCACCATCTGTAGTAGAAAGCAAACCAAGGAAGCCCACTCGGAGGAGACAGGAACATGGCACAGGCGACGATGGAACAGCTGCGTGAACGGGTTCGTGGTGACGTGATCACGCCGGAGGATCCGCGCTACGAAGAAGCGCGCAAGGTCTACAACGCCATGATCGACCGGCGGCCGCGCGCCGTGGTGCGGTGCACGAAGACGGAGGACGTCGTCGCCGCCGTGGACTTCGCGCGAGAGAACGAGCTGGACCTGGCGGTACGAGGAGGCAGCCACAGCGTGCCCGGCTTCGGGACCGTCGACAACGGCGTGGTGGTCGACCTGTCCGGCATGCGGAGCGTCACAGTGGACCCCGAACGCCGGACGGCACGGGCACTGGGAGGTGCCACGTGGGGCGACTTCAACGACGCGACCCACGCCCACGGCCTGGCCACCACCGGGGGCATCATCTCCACCACCGGTGTGGGCGGGCTCACCCTCGGGGGCGGGATCGGATACCTCGCCCGCGGGTTCGGCCTGTCGTGCGACAACCTGATCTCAGCGGAGGTTGTGACGGCCGACGGCCGGGCCGTGACCGCCAGCGAGGACGAGCACGCGGACCTCTTCTGGGCCATCCGGGGCGGTGGCGGCAACTTCGGTGTTGTGACCATGTTCGAGTTCCGCGTCCACCCCGTCGCGGACATCTACGGTGGCCCGATGTTCTTCGAGCTGGACGACGCCGCGACCGTGCTCCGGTTCTACCGAGAGTTCATCCAGGACGCGCCGGAGGAGTTCGGTGGCTTCCCCGCCTGGCAGATCGCCCCGCCACTGCCGTTCATCCCGGAGAACCGGCACGGCGAGCCGTTCCTGGCGTTCGTGGCCTGCTGGGCGGGCCCGATCGAGGAGGGGGAGCGCGCCCTCCGGCCGCTGCACGACGTGGCCCCGGTGGTCGCGGAGCACGTGGGTCCGATGCCGTACCCCGCACTCAACAGCGCATTCGACGCGCTCGTACCGCCCGGGTTGCAGCACTACTGGAAGGCCAACTTCGTGAGGGAACTCACCGATGAGGCGATCGACGCCCATCTTCGGCATGGCCCGAAGGTCCCGGTGGTCAACTCAACGGTTCACATCTATCCCATCAACGGGGCGTGCCACCGAGTCGCGCCCGACGCAACAGCCTTCGCGTATCGCGATGCCACCTTCGCCAACGTGATCGCCGGCATGTGGCCAGAGCGGGCCGACAACGAGGACAACGTTCGGTGGGTGCGCGACTTCTACGACGCCACGGCGCCCCACTCGGAGGAGGGCGGCTACATCAACTTCATGGCCGGGGACGACCAGGACCGGATCAGGGCCAACTACAAGGGCAACTACGACCGCCTCGTCGAGGTCAAGCGGAAGTACGACCGCGACAACCTGTTCCACATGAACCAGAACATCAAGCCGTAGCTTCCCTAGGCCTTCCCTTCGGCCAGCCGCTTCCCGCGGTAGTTCGGAAACACCAGGTCGGCGTGCTGCCAGCAAGCCGACCCCAGGTTGTAGATCGAGAGGCGAGTGGAGCACCCCGGCGCGGCGCATACCCGCCCGCCGTCCGACGTCGGGGACGGCGGGGGCAGTTTTCCGGGCCGGCTTCCCTTCATCCGTGCCGGGCGCGCGATTGGGCGCCCTCTCCAGAACAGGTATTCGTGGGAGCACGCGGTCGAGTTCGTCGTGGATCCCAGAACGGTGTGGAGAATGGGTTAACGAACCGTTAAGGAGGGAGCCGACCCTCCAGCCGTATCGCCTCGCGGACCCTCCGCACGACGTGCTCGGGGGAGGCGCACCGGCACTTCGCCCGCAGGATCGCCTTCAGCTTTCTCTGGAACTCCGAGTGCTCCAGGCAGGGGCTGCATCGCTCCAGATGCTCGGCGAAATCCGCCGCGCGCTCCGGATCGAGCTCCCCGTCGATATAGAGCTGCATCTCGTGCAGCACCTCGATGCAATTAATCTCGTACAAGTCCTCGCTCCCGTACCACATCCCACAACCGCTTCTCCAGGGCCTTTCTTCCGCGGTGGAGGCGAGACATCACAGTTCCGATGGGTACGTCGGTGATGTCGGCGATCTCCTTGTAGGAGAATCCTTCCACGTCGGCGAGC
The DNA here is from genome assembly GCA_013816105.1 of Actinomycetota bacterium. Lineage (GTDB taxonomy): Bacteria > Actinomycetota > UBA4738 > UBA4738 > UBA4738 > JACDCJ01. Next base: position 2,024 of record JACDEY010000079.1, on the reverse strand, counting down.
AGGACCGCGATCCGGAACTGCTCTGGGAGCGAGGACAGGGCCTCCTGAACCTCCTCATCCGGAAGGGACTCGATGACCGATGTCTCCGCGGAGGGCTCCATCCCCTCGCCGACCATCTTCGAGTACAGGTACCAGTCCTCGACCTCGTCCTCGGAGATGGTCTGCGGTTCGCGCTGCTTCTTCCTGTAGATGTTGATGAAGGTGTTCGTGAGGATCCGGTAGAGCCACGCCTTGAGGTTGGTGCCCTCCTTGAACTGTGCGAAGCCGCGGTACGCGCGGAGGAAGGTCTCCTGAACGAGATCCTCCGCGTCGGCGGCGTTTCGAGTCAGGCGGTAGGCGGCAGAGTACAGACCGCTCAGCAGGGGCAGGGCGTCGCGCTCGAAGCGCGCCGTCAGCTCGGGCTTCCCGTCCCGCTCGGCTCCCGTGATCATCCCTGGCATCGTACCCCAGTGTCCCTGGAGGCCATTCGGGACCGCCCGTCCGCGTGTCTTTTCCGTTGCGGGCCCGCGTTCGGGAACCCCGGTGGGAAGATATAGGGTGGAAAGTCGGGCTCGAACGCCCGTCGTCCGCGCAGAGGCGGAGGCAAATGGCAAACGACAACAACAATCGGCGGGGCCGTTGGCAGGGCTTTGACCTGAGGGGCGGGGGCGGATCGGGAGGCGGGCCACCGAAGAACCGGTGGAGCTTCTCCGTCATGTACATCCTCGGCGCCCTATTGCTGGTCATCCTCCTGCAATCGCTGTTCTTCCAGGGCCCCCGTGCCACCCCGATCACGAGCTTCTTCGAGGCCCGGGATCGCGGGCAGCTTCAAGAGGTCACGATCACGTCGGATTCGATCGCCTGGGTCACCACGGACAACCAGGAGTTCCGGGCGACACGGCCGACCGAGTTCCCCGTCGACACCCTCATCGCCGATCTTGCGGAGGAGGGCGTCGAGGTTCGGGCGGAGCAGCCGAGCGCCATCCTCGGCTTCCTCTTCCAGTGGATCATCCCGCTCCTCATCTTCGCTGCGATCTGGATCTTCCTCATGCGCAGGGTTGCGGGCGGCGGAGCGGCGGGCGCGCTGAACCTTGGCAAGAACAAGGTGAAGGTCTACGACCGCAAGGAGATGAAGACCACCTTCGCGGATGTCGCGGGCCTGGACGAAGCCGTCGAGGAGCTCAATGAGATCGTGGAATTCCTGCGGACGCCCAAGAAGTACCAGCGACTTGGTGGTCGCATCCCGAAGGGTGTTCTCCTGGTCGGTCCGCCTGGATGCGGCAAGACCCTCCTCGCACGGTCGGTTGCCGGCGAGGCGGCCGTCCCCTTCTTCTACATGTCGGGCTCCGAGTTCGTCGAGATGTTCGTCGGTTTGGGGGCCGCCCGCGTTCGAGAGCTCTTCAACCAGGCGAAGGAGAAGGCTCCGTGCCTGGTGTTCCTCGACGAGCTCGACACGATCGGCAAGACGCGCGCGGGGGCTATGGGCGGTTCCTTCGGCTCCCATGACGAGCGGGAGCAGACGCTGAACCAGCTACTGGTCGAGATGGACGGCTTCGATACGTCCAAGGGCGTCATCATCATGGCCGCGACCAACCGTTCGGACGTGCTCGACCCGGCTCTGTTGCGGCCCGGTCGGTTCGACCGCCAGGTCGTCGCGGACCGCCCGGACCTCCGGGGCAGGGAGGCCATACTGAAGGTCCACGCCCGGGGCGTTGCCCTCGATCCAACCGTGGAGCTTCGCGTGCTCGCCGCCAGGACGCCGGGATTCACCGGCGCAGACCTCGCGAACGTGGTGAACGAGGCGGCGCTGCTGGCCGCCCGCCGGGAGAAGGACTCGGTCAGCATGTCCGAGCTGGAGGAGGCCATCGACCGCGTGGTTGCGGGGCTCGAGCGCAAGAGCCGGGTGCTTTCGGACAAGGAGCGGGTGATCGTGGCAAGCCACGAGATGGGGCACGCCCTGGTGGCCCTGCGGGTGCGGAACGCCGATCCCGTCCACCGCGTAACGGTGATCCCGCGCGGCATGGGCGTCCTCGGTATGACGATGC
>JACDEY010000078.1 GCA_013816105.1 Actinomycetota bacterium | reverse complement strand
ACGCCGCGGCCGTGAGTGGCGGCGAGCAGCGTGGAGGTGCCCGGTACTACGGAGAGGTCCAGCGTGCTGACGGGCGGCATCCCGGTGCCGAGCACGTTCCAGTCGAGGCCGTCACGGCTGCGGAAGGTCCCGACGTCGGTCGCGACGACCAGAGCGTCGTCCAGAATGACCAGGTCGTTCACAGGCCCGTCCGGGAGGTTGCCCGAGACGTCGATGAACGAGACGCCACCGTCGGTCGACTCGAACACGTGGCCGACTCCCGCGTCCGGATCCGGGATCCAGCGGCGCGAGAATCCCGAGAGCGTCACATAGATGTGCGCGTCATCCTGGGGATCGATGGCCACCGATGTGATGTAGCGGTTCGGGAGCCCACGGGCCCGCAGGGGATGCCAGGCGCCGCCCACGTTGGAGGCCATCCCCCGGGCGAAGGGAGCGTCGTCGTCGAGGAAGTTGGGGTTGCACGGCCCGCACCACCCCGTGTAGATGGTCTCTCCGCGAACCGCCAGGGCGGTGCCGACGTGCCCGGCGCCCTGGTCGAAGGACTCCTGCCAGCTCTCGCTGGTCGTCTGGATGCCCTCAGAGCTCTCCCAAACGCGCTGCCCCAGCGCGACCAGGTGATCCGGGTCGGCGGGGTCGAGATCGAACGGTGCGATGAACCGGGCCGTCGCGCTGCTGCCGGCATCGGGTGGCTGGATGTTCGTCCAGGTCCTACCGCCGTCCGAGCTCTTGGACATGATCAGGTAGACGTATTCCTCGTAGGTGTGATCGGGATTGGCCGGCTCGACGGCCACGTCGCCGCCGTCCCCTCCGAACACGATCGGCCAGCGCGACGTCCCCACGTACTTCTGACTGCCGTTGTCCTGCGTGCCGCCGTAGACGACCGGGCTCGGCCCGGCGCTGGCCTCCGCGTAGTAGAACTGCGCGGTCGACAGGCGGTTGTTGAGGTTCGACCAGCCGTCGTTGTCGAACCCGGGACCGACCTGGGACCACATGCCGCCGTCGTTCCCCACGAACAGCTTGGGGTCGCCGCCGACCACGCCGAACGCGGCGACGTGCTGGTCGGGGTGGGTGGTGGGGTGCTCGTCGGGATCGAGGTTGCAGTTCGGCGGGAGGTCGCTGATGCAGAAGTTCCAGTACCGGCCGATGGTGTCCCAGTTCGTGCCCCCGTCGTCGGTGTCGTAGATCTCCTCGAGACCGACGACGACGTGGTCGGCATCCGTGGGATCGATCTCGACGTACTGGTTGTACCAAGCCTGGATGCCGGGCTGGAACCCCGGGCCGATCTTCGCCGCGGACAGCGCCGAGTTCTCATCCGCGGAGAACTCATTGCTGTCCGCCACGAGCTCCCACGGACCGGCCGCCCCGGCGGCAGATCGGTAAACCCCGTTCAGCACCGTCGGCGTGCCCGGGGTGTTCATCAACACGCAGTCCTGCACGACCGCGTAGACCAAGCCGGGCTGGCTCGGCGTCACGGCGAGAGAGATCCGGCCGAGGTTCACCTGCGGGGCGAACCCGACGGGAACGACCTTCGCGAACGTCTCGCCGCCGTCCGTCGAGCGATAAAGCCCGTTGTTCGGATTGCATCCGCCAGGAAGCCCCCGCCATCCCACGGCCGCCAGGATGTCCGTGGAGTCTCCGGAGAGGCTCACGACATCCGTGACGAAGTTCCCGTACAGGTCCGCGTCCCCGCCGGGCGCGAGGACCCGCTCCCAGGTCGCTCCCTGATCCGTCGAGAGGAACAGGCCGCGGTTCGTGGCGGCGAGAACCCGAGCGGTCGGAGCCAAGATCGTGATCTTGAAGATCGTCGCCCGATCGAACACGTCCGAGCCGAGCTTCGTCCACGAACCGCCACCGTCGCTGCTGCGGTAGATCCCCGTCCCGTAGTAGGCATCGCTGTTCGTGCTGGCCTCGCCGGTGCCCACGTAGATGGTCTTCGGGCGGGCCGGATCGATGGCGATGGCGCCGATGGCGATGGAGTCGAAGGAATCGCCGATCGGGGTCCATCCCGCGCCACCGTTGGTGGACTTCCAGACGCCTCCCGCGGCCGATCCCAGGTAGACGATGCTCGGCTTGCGCGGATGAACGGCGAGCGCGGACACCCGCCCCGACACCTGGTGCCATCCGAGAGGCGGCGTGCCGCCGTACGGGTCGTTGTACACGGGGTCCGCCGAATCGATCGGCTGCGGTCCGAGGTTGACCCAAGCCGCCTCGGGCGAGGCCACTCCCTCCGGCTCCGCGGCGATCGCCCTGGCCGTCTCCAGAGCGGCGAGCCGAGCTCCTTCGGGAATCCGCCCGCCGGGCGCCATTCGCGGCCCGTAGAAGAACGCGTCCCGCGCGAGGAGCTCTTCGATCGGCTCGGGATGCCCCCGACGCTCCCCCGCCTCCCGGAGCCGCTCGGCGCCTTCGAGCGCCAGCCGGTCTCGTACGGAGGAGCCCTCCGACGTGCAGGCGCCCAGGACCAGCGCCAGCAAAGCGACGATGGTCGCGAAGCGCGATCGTGCGCGAACTGTCACGTCGGTCCTTCCAGGGTTCTTGTTCGGGGCGGCCAGAACGACCGGGCAAGGATACCGCGCCCGCGGTGACGTGGGAGAGGATTCAGGGGGTCCCTCTGGGGGAACTAGTTCTTCCAGACTATCTCTCGGATAGTATCGTCACGGACTCCCGGGAGGGGAACCGTTGGAAACTCCTCGCGCCATGAAGCCGCATCCGCCGCCCACGGCGAGCGCGAGGGACCGGACATTCCCCGCCCACCCCTCCGCCCTGTACCGGATCCGCCGGTTCCTGCGGGAATCCGTCGCCGACTCCGGCCTGGAAAGGGCCGCCACGGACGACCTCGTGCTCGCGGTGTCGGAGGCGTGCGCGAACTCGCTGCAGCACACGGCGACGGTGGACATCCGAGTTACATGCATCCTTTTTCCCGACCGGGTCGAGGTGGAGGTCGAGGACGACGGTCTGTTCGGCCGGCGCATCCCCATCCCCGAGTTGGAGGTGGAGGGCGGACACGGAATCCCCCTAATGATGGCGTTGATGGACGAGGTCCAGATCCGAAAGGGAACGCGCCTCCACCCGGGTACGGTCGTTCGGCTCACGAAGTATCGGGGCACCTGACCTTCCACGAACCCGGGACTCAGAGCTTCAGCCGCAGCGGGTGCGGTACCACCTCGAACGTCGCCGGGGTCCAGCCGAGCACCTCGCCGTCCGCCTCGATCCGCAGGGGCCACTCGCTCTCCACCTCGATCCTCCGGCTCTTGAACTCGATGATGTTCCTGTGCGGCAGGTGGTCCCCGCGGTAGACCTTGGGCAGGATCGTGAACGAGTCGGACTTCGGGCCGTTGAACACGAGGGCGTCCAGGGCCATGTCACTCGGCCAGGAGCGCGGCGAGATCTTCATCCCACCTCCGTAGTACTGGCAGTTGGCGACCACGAGGTTGTGGGCTTCGCCCTCGAACGTCTTCCTCGCGCCGGCGCGAACGTTCATTCGGACCCGCTTGAACCTCGGGAGGGTCAGCCAGAAGCCGAAGAAGTACCGCGAGCGGCCGAAGAACCTGGGCAGCCGCTCGGCGCGCGCAACAACGGACCCGCCCAAGCCCGCCTCGGCGATGTTGGGGAAGTACCGGGAGAGGCGCGCGCCGTCGTCGTCGGCATACGTCACCTTCCCCACGTCGAGCGGCATGGTGTTCTCCCCTGCGAGGTGACCCGCCGCGCGGACGGCGTCGCCGGGAAGGCCGAACGTCCGCACGAAGTCGCAGCCCGACCCGGCGGCGATCACGCCGAGCACCGCCCCGTCGGCGAGGGGTTGGTCAGGGAGCATGCCGTTCACGACCTCGTGGACGGTGCCGTCGCCTCCCATCGCGACGACGAAGCGCTCCCCGCCCTCGAGCGCGTCCCGCGCCGCCCGCGTCGCGTCGCCGGGGCCGCTCGTGCGAACCACTCGATACCGGAGGTCCAGGGAGCTCAGCGCCCGTTCCACCTCCGGCAGCTCCCGGCCCACCTTCCCGCGGCCCGAAACCGGGTTGACGATTAGAACCATGGGGCCGAACGGGCTGCTCACGAGCGTGATGCGGCGTCGATCACGACCGGGATAGTAGCGGCCCGACTGCACAGCGTGCCGCCGGCGGCGCAGCCCTGGGATAATCGCTGGCCGCGTCAGTCGGTCCCATCGTCTAGAGGCCCAGGACACCACCCTCTCAAGGTGGAGACACGGGTTCGAACCCCGTTGGGACTACCCCTCTTACCAGCGAGTTTGCCGAATCCGGTCACAGAGTTGGTCACAGGGCCGGGCCGGCCCCTCCGATCACGCGGTCCAGGCGCTCTGCCGCGCTCCGCTTCAGCTGCGGGATGACGTCCTGGTAGATGTCCGCCGTGATGCCGATGGTGGTGTGGCCGAGGAGCTCGCTCACGACCTTCAGATCCTCCCCGCCTACAAGCATCAGGGTCGCGTACCCGTGGCGAAGGTCGTGGAACCGCAGGCCCGCGAAACCATGCCGGCGGGCGAACCGCGCGAACGAGTGGGAGGCGTCCCTGAGTCACCAGCGGCTGGCCGTCGCCCCGCTCGACGATCAGGTCGTGGTCGCACCACTCGGGGCCGACGAGTAGGCGGCGCTCTGCCTGCGTTCGGCGGTGCCGGCGGAGGACCCCGGCGGCGAACGGAGGGACCGGGACCTGGCGCCGGGACCTCTTCGTCTTCGGCGCCTGGAACACGACCACCCCGCAGGTCTCGGGAGGGTTCTTCCTGTCCCGAAGGGTCCGCACGACGTCGGCCCGGAGGCCCTGAGCCGTCTGGCGCACATGGGCGACCTCGTTCCCATGAAACTGAACCGCGTCGGCGAAGCGCCGCCCTGTCAGGACAGCTGAGGGAGTCGATCCATCCCGGATCGGCTCCTTTTCTCTTTCCCCCGGAGGTCCCGTTTGCCACTCGAGATCGAGAGGCTGCGTTGAGTCTGTCACTCGGAGTGGCCTACCTCGATATCCTTCCAAACGTATCCCAGCTGGGGCCGCAGCTACAGCGGCAGCTCGCGGTCCCGCTCGCAGGCGCCGGCAAGCAGGCCTCGGCCGCGTTCTCCCAGTCGTTCTCCTCCTCGGCCACAAACGCTTGGCCCGCAGGACGTTGATCTCGGCCGAGTAGAACGTGATCGTGGCACCGAGGTACAACCACGCGATGAGGCCGATGACGACCCCGAAGAAGCCGTACGTGTCGCTGGGCCCCTTCACTTGGTTGTTCACGTAGTAGCCCCCCGCCACCTGGGCGATGCCCCACAACACCGAGGCCACGATGGTGCCGGGCAGCACGTCCCTCCACGAGAGATCCCGGTCGGTGAGTATCCGAAACGAGATCAGGAAGACGGCCAGGTTCGCCAGGAACGAGCCGGCCAGCCCCAGGACCTTGAACGGAAGAACGCTCCCCCGGCAGAGGCGAAGGCGGCGAGAACGGTGGAGACGATCGTCGCCGAGCCCAGCACCGCCAGGATCAGGAGCCCCCGGAGCTTCGATTCGACGAAGTTGGGCCGGTCCTTCCGGGGCACGTCCCAGATCTCGTTCTTGGCGTTCTGGGCCGCCGCCGTCACCCCGAGACCGCCCCACAGGGCCCCGACGACCCCAATGGCCAGGGCGATCCCGCTGCCCTGGATCGTGTCGATGTTCTTCGCGAATGTCGTCGGATTCGGGACCGGCAGAGTAATCCACGCCTCTGATACGCTCCGCTCGGCGTCATTCATTCAATGGGGGGGCCGTTTGAGGAAGCACCGGATGCGTAGGGTCGTCGAGGGCCTCGGCTTGGTGGTGGTCGTCATGGCTGCGGCGATCTCCCCTTCGCCGGCCGCAGCGGAGCCAGAAGATACCCAGGCGTTCGGAAGCTGTCAGGAGAACACCAACCGCCTGTGCGGCAGGACCTAAAAGACCTTCTACATCTCCCAGTAGGACCCCAACCACCCCATCACGCTCGACGTGTACATGCCTCCGGCCGGGAACACCTATCCCGCCGTGATCCTCATCCACGGGGGAGGCTGGGACTCGGGGAGCAAGCGCAGCGACTTCCTCATGC
>JACDEY010000269.1 GCA_013816105.1 Actinomycetota bacterium | reverse complement strand
TCATGGACTTGGCGACGGCCTCGCCGCGGCGGCGAAGGCGATCGGCCAGGGTGGCGAAGGCAAGCCCGATCCCGACTCCGAACGTCGGCACCACGATGATCCACCCGACCGTGTTCCGGATCGAGCGGAGCATGTCCTCGTTGGTGAAGACGAAGGCGAAGTTGTCCAGGCCAACGAAGGCCTGCGAGTCGGCGTCCTTGAGGCTGATCAGGATCGTGTTGATCACCGGGTAGACGAGGAAGACGCTCAGGATGACGAGGCCCGGACCCACGAACACGTAGGGGCGAACGCCCTCCGCATACCGCGCCGGGAACCAGTCAACCAGCCGGTTCATCCCCCAGTACAGGAAGAACACGCCGCCCACTCCCACCACGACGGCCACGAGGACGACCAGTCCGCGGTTCGCGTCGGCGTCGCGAAGGAAGTCGAAGGTGGCCCAGAGGAGGAAGAAGCCGACGATCGGGATGGCCAGGGCGCTCACGAGGCGCAGGACGGACAATCCGACGGCTCTGCCTCCGGAGGGGGGCTCGGCGACGACCTCCGCGCCCGCGCCGGGCCTACCGGTCGTGGTCTTCACCCCCCATACTCACCTCTTGGCGCCGACGGGGGCCGCGTTGTCGCAGCCCCCGTGCATCCGTCAGTGCAGCTCGGGCGGTCTCGCTCCTCCTATTCGGGCCAGCTCGCCTCGATGTCGTCGAGGACCCCCTGAAGTGCGTCGGGCCCCCCTTGCATGTACTCGACCATTCCGGTCCAGAAGCTGCCGGCCCCTACGGCGGAGGGCATCAGGTCTGAGGCGTCGAACCGCGCCGTGTCGGCGGCTAGAGACTCCGTAAGCACACCGGCGGCCTGGGCGAGAAGCGGGTTGGTGTAGCACTCGGGCCCGACCTCGATGTTCGGGGAGATCCTGGAAGTCTCCTGGCTCTCTCCCTGCGCGCACTGCACGGGCTGGGAGACGAACCGCTCGATGAAGTCACGGACCTCGGGCGCGTCCCTGAACACCGCGGAGAGTTCACCGGCGAAGAGGGCCGACTCCCCCGGCTGCTCGATAGCGGGGAAGGCGAAGGAGTCGTAGTCGACCCCCGCCTCGGCGTCCTCGGGGAAGAAGGCGATGATGAAGTTCGCCTGGCGGTGCATGAAACAGCCGGGCGGGTCGTCGAACATCGGGAGCGGCGCGTCGCCGAACGCGATCGAGGGCGTCTGATCGGCGCCGCCCAGGACGTACCCTTCGGTGAACATGACTTGGCCCAACAGCTCGGCGGCGTGAGCGACGGCCGGATCGTTGAACGGAATCTCGTGGGTGACCCACTGGTCGTAGACATCCGGTCCGGCCGTCCGGAGCATGATGTCCTCCATCCAGTCCGTGGCCGGCCATCCCGTGGCGCCCCCGCTCTCGAAGCCGACGCACCAGGGCGTGCCCCCGTCGGCCACGATCTGGTCGGAGAGGGTGAGCATTTCATCGAATGTGGTTGGCACCTGGTAGCCCGCCGCGTCGAAGTCGTCCTTCGCGTACCAGACGGTGCTCTTCAGGTTGATGTTTGTGGGGATGCCGTAGTGCTTCCCCTCGAACTCGCCCAGCGATAGGAGGTATGAGCCGAACGTGGCCTCGAGCTCGGCGATGTCGAAGCCCATATCCTCAAGGGCGATGGCGTTCCCCGCCTCGGCCTGCTCGAGCACGGCTCCCGGCTGAGGGTACATGATGACGTCGGGAGGGTTCCCCCCCTCGACCCGGATCTGCGCCTGCTCCTCGAAGTCCGCCGAGGCCTCGATCTCCGCCGTGTAATCCGTCTCCGAGTTGACCAGGTCGTCCAGGACGGCCTGAAGGGCCTCGGCCTCGAACGGCTCCATCGCGGCGAACAGCGAGACGCTCCCGGTGTCGGCGCTTTCCTCCTCCTGCTGCTGACCATCGCCCTCGTCGGCGGCACAGGCGGCAGCCAGCAGGATCAATGCAAACGGAAGGACCATCAACCTGAACTTGCGCATCTTTCCTCCTCCTTCGTCCCCTCGAACTGGATTTAATCACACATCGTAACGGAGAGCCCAGCTCCTCATCCAGCGTCCAGGCCCCCTGCCGCCGCGACGCCTCCGTACCAGCGGGCGCTCCGCTTTGGGGTCCTTCGCTGGGTGGGGTAGTCCACGTGGACCAGCCCGAACCGCTTCGAGTACCCGTGCGCCCACTCGAAGTTGTCGAGGAACGACCACAGGAAGTAACCGGCGAGCGACGCGCCAGCCTCCGAT
>JACDEY010000009.1:10298-14372 GCA_013816105.1 Actinomycetota bacterium | reverse complement strand
GCTTTGGGGCGACTCGCGGCGGTTCGTGAGTCACCACGAAGATAGGCACCTGGAACTCGTAGTGGCCGACGTACGAGTCCGGGTCCGCCATCTCGAATGTCCTTCTCCCCATGAGGACGGCACCGGTCTCTTCGATCGCGGCATGCATGTCGTCGGTGCCACGGAGCGCCGCCAGGTCGGGGTAGAGGCGGTCCGCGCTGCCGGTTTGATCGGCGACGAACCCGTCCAGCGATATGGTCATCCCCACGATTACCCAGGTCATCAGTTCTCCTCGCTCGAGTCGCTAGATCGTTGTGAGCCACACCGCCCGTGGGCGGTTTGAGTAAGGACTTGGTGGACCTGAGGGGATTCGAACCCCTGACCTCTTGCCTGCCGAGCAAGCGCTCTACCAACTGAGCTACAGGCCCTGGAGATGGGGATTCTAGCAGTGGGCTATCGCCCCGCAGAGCTGTCCGATCTATCCGGAGCTGGCGTCGGCCGTCTCCAACGCCTCGACCACGGGTGCGTCCCGCCACAGACGCTCAAGCCCGTAGAACTCGCGCTCCTCCTCGTGAAAGACGTGCACCACGAAGTCGACGAAATCCAGGAGCAACCAGCGCGCTCCCGCCTCCCCCTCCCGTCGCACGGGCCGCACGCCGGACTCCTTCAGGGCCCGGACGATCTCCTCCCCGATCGTCGATACCTGGCGGTCGGAGGACGCCGAGACGATGACGAAGTAGTCCGTAATGGTGATGACCTCTCTGACATCGAGAACGAGGATGTCCGAGCCTTGCTTGGAGGAGGCGGCTCGAGCCGCAAGAATGGCGCACCGCAGGGAACTCATCACTGGACCCGGTGCGGTCTCGCTTCGTTGCCCTGCAGCCAGCCCTCGATCCTTTCGCTCCGCTCTGCGCCGGCTCGTCCCGGGGGGTTCCACCGTACACCTTTCCCCCGGTCAAGTCCCTCGGAACCTCACCCTCCACCGCGATAGAGGTGGAACTTGCGGATGTAGGTGTTCACCCCCTCGGGGACCAAGTACCGGATCGGCTCGCCGTCGCGAACTCGCCGGCGGATATCGGAGGACGAGATCGCGAGCGCGGGGATGTCCATTACCGAGACCCGCGGATGGCTGGTAGGCGCCTCCTTCTCGAACCTCGCGATGTCGTATCCGGGGCGAGTGGCGGCGATGAAGTGAGCCTGTTCCAGGACCTCCTCCGGATCCTTCCACTGCAGGATCTCGAGCATGGCGTCGGCCCCCGTGATGAAGAACAGCTCCACGTCCCCGGCCCGCTGCTGGCGCAACTCGCGAAGCGTATCCACCGCGTAGGTCGGGCCCTCGCGGTCCACCTCGATCCGGGAGACGGAGAAGTGCGGGTTCGATGCCGTCGCGATCACCGTCATGAGATAGCGGTGCTCCGCGGGCGAGACTTCGCGGTCGGCCTTCATCCACGGCTGTCCCGTCGGGACGAACACCACCTCGTCCAGGTGGAACTGCCAGAGGGCTTCCTCCGCGGTGACGAGGTGCCCGTGGTGCAGGGGATCGAAGGTGCCGCCCATGACCCCGAGGCGCGTCACTTTTCGCACTGAGCGGATTCTACGGGCCGGCGCTCGGGCAAACCCCGTGTCATGGGGCCTCTCAGCCTCCCGCGCGAAGCTCCTCCGCCCACTCCTGGAGCCGCGGGACGTGCTCACGGTAGTGATTTGTTCCGGATTCCACGAACCAGTCCTCTGCGTCGGAGGTCACCTCGGCGAGGGCGTTCCACTCCTGGAGCATCCGGATACGGGACGAGAACAGCTCTGCGCGGATCATCGGAAGCGGCAGGTCCTTGTTCGCCTCGTAGAACTCGCGGTTCATCGCGTCCACGTCGAGAGGGCGGTCCTCGTAGGTCCCCACGCGCATTCGCTGCAGCTCCCGTCCGGCCTCCGCCATCCAGCAGCCGACGTGCGCCATCAGGTCCTTGATTGACCAGCCCTCGGGGGTGTACCCGGGCTCCTGCATCTGGGCCGGGCTCAGCGTCTGCAGCAGGTCCTCGAAGTTCCGCCACCCGAAATCCTCCTCGGCGGCGCGCTCACGCTTGGTGGTCATCCGTTCCCCCCGGTTCCCGACGACTCGCCGGAGAGGAGCCGGGTTCGAAATCGAACGCCGTGTTGCCGATGACAACCTCGTCTCCCCGGCGAGCACCGGCGTCGGCGAGCCGGCGCTCGACGCCGGCCCGAACGAGCCTACGCTGCAGATCGGCGACCTGCCTCTCGTCGTCCATGTCGACCTCCGCGACCCAGCGTTCCACCCGCGGACCGGAAACGCGGTAGCGATCTCCCTGCCGCCGGACTACGAAGAACTCCCGCCCCGGCCGCAGAACTACGAACGGGGCTCGTTCCGGCTCCTCGGCGCGAGACGCTCGCACCAGCTCGCGCAGCCGGATCGAGAGCTCCTCGATGCCGTCCCCCGTGACGCCCGACACGGCGAGGTCGACGTTCCTGGAGACCGAGGACTCCGAGAGCAGGTCCGCCTTCGTGCCAACCACGATCGAGCGCCGTGCGGCAAGGCTCGCGTCGAACGCCGTCACTTCCGCTCGTACGACGGCCAGGTCAGCTTCCGGGTTTCCGGTGAGGTCGAGCACGTACACGATCGCGCGGCATCTTGAGATGTGGCGAAGAAACGTGAGCCCGAGGCCCTTGCCGCCAGAGGCTCCCTCGATCAGGCCCGGAACGTCGGCAACGACGAAGCGATCGTCCTCACCGGCCATGCCGACGTTGGGATGCAGCGTCGTGAAGGGGTAGTCGGCGATCTTCGGCCGGGCGGCCGTGAGCCGGGAGAGCAGAGTCGACTTCCCGGCGTTCGGCAGCCCCACGAGCCCGACGTCAGCAACCAGGCGAAGCTCCAGATTCAGCCGGCGCTCCTCGCCCAGCTCTCCGGGCTCGGCGGTGCGAGGGACACGGTTACGGGGGGAGGCAAGCCTGGCGGTTCCCCGGCCGCCCCGGCCCCCCCGGGCGGCCAGGACGCTCGTCCCATGACCCACGAGATCCGCCAGGAACCCTCTTTCGTCGAAGACCACCGTCCCATCGGGCACGGGAAGGATCAGGTCGTCGCCGTTGGCGCCGTGCCGCCTGTTGCCGCCCCCCGGCCCTCCGTTCGCTGCCCGGTGCCGCCCACGATCGGCGTAGGAGGCGAGGTCGAACGCGGACCGGTCCACCTGCAGGACGACGTCGCCTCCCCGGCCACCGTCGCCGCCATCCGGGCCACCCCGCGGCTTGTAGGGCTCGCGGCGTAGCGAGGCGCTGCCCGCTCCACCGTCCCCTCCTCTTACCGACACCGTTGCCTCGTCGACGAGCATGGGGAGATTATGGAGGGCGATCCCACTGGCCCTTCGTGAGGCTGGGGCCGCGCTGCCTCCTCGCGCGGGATACGCTCGACCTCGGTGGAGACGATCTCGAGCACCGTGTGGATGGTCGACCGGCGCACGGGGAGGGATGGCGTCCGGGGCGAGCTGACCCTCGAGGTCGACCGACTGACCTTCCGGCCCGACGAGGACGCCAAGTGGCACACGGCCATCCCACTCGCAGAGATGCGCCGGGCCCACCGCGTCCTCGGAAGTCCGGTCCTCGAGATCCTGCTAAGCGGGACCGAGGAGCCGCGGGTGGTGGGTTTCTATTTCGTCGAGCCTCCGAGCCTCGCCGTGCCGGAACGCCCGCGCCTCGGCAAGCGCAGGTCCGCGAAACGGGCGGCCATCGTCGAGCTCATGGGGTCGAACCCGGGCAAGAAGCCCGAGATCAGGGAGTGGGTCCGCAGGATCGAGGAAGCGCGAAGCGGCCGGGGATAAGGGGGCTACTGGCCGACGATCGAAACGAACCTGCGCCCGCGGGAGGACGAGAACTCAACGATGCCCGGAACGCGAGCGAAGAGCGTGTCGTCGCTCCCCCGACCCACGCCGTCACCGGGATGGATCCTTGTGCCACGCTGGCGAACCAGGATGGAACCGGCCGGCACGTCCTGACCCGCGAAGCGCTTCACCCCAAGCCGTTTGGACTTGGAGTCACGACCATTGCGCGAGGCGGCAGCGCCCTTCTTGTGAGCCATAACGGGAGCTAGGGTAA
>JACDEY010000009.1:0-10288 GCA_013816105.1 Actinomycetota bacterium | reverse complement strand
GTAACAGAGGGCTTCAGGAAGCCGGGGTCTTCGCGCCCGCTCCCTCGCTCGATGGCGTCGCCGTGGCCTCATCCGTCGAAGCGGCCTCCTTCGAGGCTGCCTTGGACCGCGCCGGCCTGCCAAGAGAGATGTCCTGGATCTCTACCAGGGTGTAGCTCTGGCGGTGGCCCTGATGGCGAGCGTAGCCGGTCTTCGACTTGTACTTGAAGACCTTGACCTTCTCCCCCTTCTGCTCGCCGAGGAGCTTTCCCTTCACGACCGCCCGCCCCAGATCCTTCCCGAAGTGCGTGGCCCCGTCGTCGTCCACGACGAGGATCGGCGTGAACTTGACCGAGTCCTCGTCGGCGCCCTTCACGAGCTCGATCTCGATGACATCCCCGGCCTTCACCTTGTGTTGCTTTCCGCCCGCCTTGATCACCGCATACATCGCGATCTTCCTTTCCGTTCGTCGCCTTCATCGTATCGGACGCGAATCGCAGGGCGGACCCCAACGGACGAAGGATCAGAGCTTGTGCGTGAGCACAATCCCCCGGCCCTCGCAGGTCGGACAGGTTTCGGAGAAAGACTCCAGCAGCCCGGCCGACACACGCTTGCGGGTGATCTCCAGGAGCCCCAGCGGGCTGATGTCGAAGACCTGCGAGCGTGTCTTGTCCTGGGCCATGGCATCCTTCATCGTCTCGATGACCTTGCCCCGGTTCCGCTCGAACAGCATGTCGATGAAGTCGACGACGATCATGCCGCCGATGTCACGAAGGCGGAGCTGCCGTGCGATCTCCTCCGCTGCCTCCAGATTGGTCCGGGTGACGGTCTCCTCGAGGTTCGCCTTGCCCACGTGCTTGCCGGTGTTCACGTCGATGACGGTGAGCGCCTCGGTCTTGTCGATGACGATGTAGCCGCCCGAGGAGAGCCAGACCTTGCGGTCGAGGGCCTTGTGGATCTGCTCGAGCGCTCGGTACTCCTCCAGCATGGGCAGTTTTCCGTCGTGCAGGCGGGCCTTCGATGCGAGGTCGGGCGCCACCCTGCCGAGGTACTCGGCCACCCGCTCGAGGACGGCCTCCGAGTCGGTCACGATCTCCTTGAACTCGCTCTCGGTCACGTGGTCGCGGACCACCCGCACCGTGAGCTCGGGCTCCTCATAGAGGACCAGCGGGGCCTTTCCGCGCTTGGAGCTCTTCTCGATCTCGGCCCATGATTCGGTGAGGCGCGTGAGGTCTGCCTCCAGGTCGGCAGCAGAGGCGTCTTCTGCCGCGGTTCGGACGATGAGCCCGTGCTCGGGAGGCTTCAGCTTCTTCAAGATATCCTTCAGCCGCGTGCGCTCCGCGTCGGGCAGCCGCCGGCTCACCCCGAAGACCTGCGACTTGGGCACCAGGACCAGGTATCGGCCCGGAAGGCTGATCTCCTGTGTGAGTCGGGCGCCTTTTCCTCCCATCGGATCCTTAGTCACCTGGACGAGCGCCTTCTGGCCGGCCTTCAGCACGTGCTCGATTCGAGGGGTCTGACCGTCGATCTCCTCGTCGTAGGAGACCTCGCCGGCGTATAGCACGGCGTTGCGACCTCTGCCGAGGTCCAGGAACGCGGCCTCCATTCCCGGCAGCACGTTCTGCACCTTGCTGAGGAAGATGTTCCCGACCATGGATCGCGCGCCCGACCGGGTGATGTAGTGCTCCACCAGGATCCCGTCCTCGAGCACCGCGATCTGATCCCGCTCGCCCACCTCCGTGATCAGCATCGTCTTGTCGGCGTGCCGGCGAATGACGCGGTCCGGCTCCCGGCGCCGGCGGCCGACGCCTCGAACGCGTCGGGTTCGGGTGGGCCGGTCGGTTGCCTTCGCGGCGGCCACGTCCGCTTCGAGGACGGGAGAGGTCGCGGAATCCGGCTCTTCGGGCGCCTTCTTCCTCCGCGTTCCCCCTCTGGCGGCGCGCTTGACGGCCGCCCCTTCCGAGTCCTCGGGGGCGGGCCGGGCGGGTCGGCGCCGGGGACGTCGACTGGCCGGCTCGGCAGCACCTGCAGGGGAGACCTCCAGCGAGTCCTCCCCCGCGCCCACGGCGGGCGCCACCGAGGGAGCTTCGACCGAGGGAGCTTCGACCGCGGGCGCTTCCTCCGCGGTTCCGTTCGATGCGTTCGTCCGAGAACGCGATCGGCCCCGACCGCCACGCCGTCGTCGACGACGCGGGGCCGCCGTGCCGTCCGCTTCATCGGATCGCTCGCCGACCCTCGTCGAGCCGGGCTCGTCGGAAACCTCGTCGGCTTCGCCGTTCCCGGCGCTTTCGAGGACTGCGGCCGGTGCCCGCCCCCGAGTTCGTGGCTGTGCGGCTTCGCTGGCAGCGCCGGGAGGAGCGACACCCTCCCCGGTACGGCGGCTCCGGCCACGTCCACCACGCCGCCGGCGTCGCCGCGGGGCCGCCCCGGTTGCTTCTCCATCCGAACCCGGGGTGTCGCCACCCTCGAGCTCGACGAGCTCTTCGGAGCCCGCCCTCGTCTCCTCGATCACGCTAATCCCTTCCTTCTAGGACCGCGTTCGCCGGAAGCTCCGGACGTCGGAGAGTGGGAGAGGAACGAAACGAGCGGGATCAACCGATCGGCTGATCGAGACGGGTCACGTCACTTTCGGGTCGACCCGAATCGGGGCGACAACCCGCGTCGAAATGCACGGGAACACCTTCCACTCTCGCGTCCGGCTGGCGGCGCTCCAAGACCCATCTCGGCTGAGACGGCGGGCGCCTGGCCCGGCCACGCGGTACACGTTGCTCTCAGAATAACAAGAAAGGGCGGTCGAATCTTCCGACCGAGCGGACGCTAGAGGAATCGCCTCCGATGGATGCTCTGGAGCAGCCCGATCCCGAGGAGGTCCGCGATCAGGGCGCTCCCACCGTAAGAGACGAACGGCAGCGGGATCCCGGTGATCGGCATGATGCCGATCGTCATGCCGACGTTGATGCAGAGCTGGATCGCCAAGAAGGCGGCGACCCCCGTGGCAACGAACGTTCCGAAGGGGTCCAGCGCCATCTGGGCGATCCGGAGCGCTCGCCAAAGCACCAGCGCGAACAGCGCCAGGAGCCCGATCGCACCGATGAACCCCAGTTCCTCGCCCACGACGGTGAAAATGAAGTCCGTGTGCTGCTCGGGCACGAAGTCGAGACTCGTCTGAGTTCCCTGCAAATATCCGCGACCCGTCACGCCGCCCGCCCCGATCGCGATCTCTGCCTGGTCCCGGTTGTAGCGGGCCTGTTCCGCCCCGGCCGTCGTGTCGAAGAAACTTCTGAGCCGCTCGATCTGGTAGTCCTGGATGATGTTGAGCTGGAAGGCCCCGAAGATCCCGACCGAGGCGACGACCGCGAGCACCGCCAGATGCTTCGCCTTCGCGCCGGCGACGACCAGCATCGCGACGAGCACGAAGGCCAGGATGATGCTCGTGCCGATGTCGGGCTGGATGAAGACCAGGATCGTGGGGATCGCTGCGAGGATCGTCGCTCGAACGACGTGGCGCAGCAGGAGATCGCCCTTGATCTCGGAAAGAAACGCGGCCAGCATCGCGACGATCGCCAGACGGCTGAACAGCGAGGGGCTGAGCTGAAAGGAGCCGACCTGGAACCAGCGCTGAGCGCCCTTGACGCTCGTGCCGAGCGGCGTCTGGACGAGCGCGAGTAGCACCACGGCGAGGGCGTACCCGAACCCGGCGTAGAGCTTGACCAAGCGGTAGCCCATCAGGGCGGTGACCGCCAGGCCGATCAGGCCGATGGTGAGGAACAGGATCTGCCGCTTGAGATAGGTCCCGGGATCCTGCCCGAGCGCGAGCAGGCTCTGGTTGGTCGCCGAGTAGACCATCATCAGCCCGTACCCGCAGAGGGCGATCGTCGCCCCGAAGAGGGTCGCGTCGAGATGGCGCACGGGCGACTGCTCCACGGCGAGCAGCCGGCCCCGAGTGGGAAGAGGCAGATCCATCAGGCGCGATCCATCAGTCGGTGACTCCCCCATCCTCGAGCGTCTTCGCCGGCTGCAACCCGAACAGGCCCTCGAGGATCCTTCGGACCAGCGGTGCGGCCGTGGTCGACCCGTGCCCTCCCTGCTCGATCAGCCCGACCACCACGTACCGCGGGTCGTCGGCCGGCGCCATGGCCGCGAACCAGGAGTAGTCCTGCTTCGGAGGTACCTCGGCGGTGCCGGTCTTGCCGGCAACCGGGATCCGGTCCAGCGGAAACCCCAGAAAGGCCTCGTCGGCGGTGCCGATCTCAGTTACTCCTCGAAGGGAGTCCCGCAGGTAGGCGACCTGGCGCGGGGTGATGGGCAACTTCCCGACCGCCTCCGGGGCGATGCGGCGAACCAGCGTGCCGTCCGGGCGCTCGAGGCGAAGGCCCACGTGCGGCTCGTAAACCGTGCCCCCGTTCGCGATCGCGGAGTAGGCCACAGCCATTTGCAAGGGAGTCACCAGCGAGAAGCCCTGACCGATCGACATGTTCACGTTGTCGCCCGGCAGCCAGAGCGACAGCGCATCGCCGTAGATATCCCGGTTGTCCTCGATGAGGTCGAACTTGTACGCGCGTGTTGGGATGCGCCCAGCCGACTCGCCCGGCAGGTCGATCCCGCTGACCCTGCCGAATCCCATCTGTCCGAGATCCTGCTGCATGATCTCCGACTGCTTGCCCGATCTCACGTACCGCACGTAGTACTCGTACCCGAACTGGTAGTAGACGGTGTCGCAGGAGATGGCCAGCGAATGCGCCAGCGTGATGAACCCCCGGTTCACGGGCTCCCAGTTGTTGAAGACCGTCCCCGACTCGTCCTTCGGCACGACGAACTCCCCCGGACAGTCGTAGAGCCCGTCCAGCGTCGCCATCTTGCGCTTCAAAGCGCCCGCGGCGACGAACGGCTTGAAAGTCGACCCGGCCGGGTACTTGCCCTGGATGACGCGATTCAACTGGGGGAAGTTGTTCGCCTCGTCCTCGAGCGGAGCCCTCTCCGCGGCTGTGAGCCCGCCGAGGAACAATGAGGGCTCGTAGGTGGGAAACGACGCCATGGCGAGGATCTGCCCGTTCCGCGGATCCATCACGACGGCCGCCCCGCCCGTGGCCTTGAACGGGATCTCGGTGTTCTCGTCGATGGTGCGTCGCCCAAGCTGGATGCCGAGCGTAAGGCTGCGCTCGGTGAGCTTCTGGATCTCGGTGTCGATGGCGAGCACCAGGTTCGCGCCAGGCTCTGCCGGCTTCGGGCCTCCGAAGTCCCTGTCAAGGATGTCCCCCTGCGCGTTCACCTGAATGGCCCTTTGGCCTCGGGTCCCATACAGGAGGCGCTCGTAGGTCGCCTCGACGCCGGCCTTACCGACGATCTCGTCACCCAGGTAGCCCACGGGGCGGAGCGCGTCGAGCTGCTCCTCCGAGATCTCGCCGACGTAGCCGAGTACATGGGCGGCGAGAACCCCCTCGGGGTAGTCGCGCACCGAGGAGAGCTCGTAGTCGACGCCGGGGAAATCGCGCTCGTGCTCTCGCAGATAGAAGATGGTCTCTTCGGGTACGTCCTCCGCCACGGGCACGGGCTGGTAGGGCGCGTAACGAGGGCTGTTCACCCGTTCCACGAGGTCGTCGATGTTCACGTCGAGCAGCTCCGAGAGGCGAAGGAGGACCTCCTCGCCGCTCTCCCTCATCGCCAGCCGGTCGACCGTGACGACCGAGGACGGCCTGTTGCCCACGAGAACGTTGCCGTCCCGGTCGAGGATCAGGCCGCGAACTGGCTGGATCGACACGAGTCGGACCTGGTTCTGGTTCGCGAGCGCCGAAAACTGCTCGGAGGCGAGGACCTGCAGGAACCATAGCCTCGTGGTGATCCCGGCGAAGATCAGCACGAAAAGCGTCGCGAGGACCTTCAGCCGCATTCGGGTTCTCGGCTCCGTCACGGACCCTCTCCCTCGCGAGCCGGCGACAGCGTCATTACCCGGCGGTCCCCTACCACCGGAACACCTTCGTGACGCGGGAGGACTCCGCGATGCGCCGGATGACCGGGAAGAGGAACGGGGTCAGAACGGCGTTGTACAGGGCCGTCAGCAGCGCCACCCGGAGGAGATAGAGGCCGCTGACGTCGAGCTGGTTCAGCAGGAACATGACGATGCCCTGAAACAGGACTCCCGCGAGGGTTGCGGCGCCGACCAGGACGACCGGGAGCAGGGGGCTCGGGGTGACGATGTACTGGCGGAGCATGCCCACCCCGTAGCCGAGCAGCGTGAGGGTGAGCGCGGTGATCCCCTTCGGCTGGTTCAACAGGAAGTCCTGTGCCATGCCGCCGACGAAGCCGGCGAGGGCTCCCGAGGAGGGTCCCTCCATCAGTGCGAGCACGACCGTCGCCAGGAACACGAGCTCGGGCTTCGCCCCGCCGAGCTCGATCTGCGAGAAGACCGTCGATTGCAGGACGAGCGCCGTCAGAACGACGACCGTCCACGAGAGGATCCGGCGCATGGGCCCAGTCTATCGAGGGCCCCCGCGGGCCCCGCCCACCATCGCGGAGGCTCACGGCTCCGAGGTCGCACGGTGGTTGGTGACCACCAGCACGATATCGAGTGAGGAGAAGTCGACCGCGGGCCGGACGGTGATGATCTTGCTCACCCCGCCGGATCCGCCTGTGACGTGGGACACGCTCCCGATCACGATGCGAGGCGGGTACAGCCCCCCCTGGTAGCCCGAAGTCACCACCCGTTCATCCGGATTGACCTCGGTCTCGTCGTCGACCAGCTCCATGGTGAGGTCCCGGAGGTCCGTGTCCCCGACCACGAGACCGGTCTCGCCCGACCCGACCAGCCGCCCCGCAACCGCGGACTCCGGATCGATGATCAGCTCCACGGTGGCCGCGTTACCAGAGACGCGGACCACATGGCCGACGAGCCCCTCGCCCGTGACGACCGGCATGTCGACCTCCAGGCCGTCGGAGGATCCTCGATCGATCGTGACCGTCCACTCGAAGTTGCTCACGCTCTCTCCGATGACGATCGCGGGCACGCCCTCCAGGTCGAGCTGATCCCGCAGGCCCACCAGTGCGAGCAACTCCGCGTTCTCCCTCTGGATCGAGACGCTCTCGATGTTCTCCGAACGCAACTTCTGGACCTCCTCGCGGAGGGCATCGTTCTCGCTCTTGAGCGAACCCACGTGGACGAGGCCGGTGAAGAAGTCCCCGACGGGTCGAAAGACCCGAGAGACGGCAGCCTGCAGCGGCGCAACGGCGGCCAGCGCTCCCCTGCCCACCGCCGCGAACGGCCCTTGCTCGCCGCCCCGAAAATCGATCGTGATCGTCATGAGGCTCAACATCACGAGGCTCACCACGAGCAGGCGAGTGCTACGGGTGCGCCGGTACAGCACCATGGGGGGACCCTATCGTCTGGTGGAGGAGGTCAGCACCCGCTTCAGGACTTCGAACTCCTCCAGGCATTTACCAGAACCGATGGCGACGCAGAACAACGGCTCGTCGGCCAGATGGATCGGCATCCCGGTCTCGTGCTTCAGGCGCTCGTCGAGGCCCTTCAGTAGGGCGCCTCCGCCGGTGAGCACGATCCCCTTGTCCATGACGTCGGCGGCGAGCTCGGGCGGGCAGCGGTCGAGAGTGTTCTTCACCGCGTCGATGATGGCGTTCACCGGTTCTTCGATGGCCTTGCGTATCTCCTCGGACGTAACGTGGATGGTCTTCGGCAGGCCGCTCACAAGGTCCCGGCCCTTGATCTCCGCGATCATGTCGTCGGCCGTGGGGAAGGCCGAGCCGATGGCGAGCTTGATGGCTTCGGCGGTCCGCTCACCTAGAGCGAGCGAGTACTCCTTCTTGACGTGCTGGATGATGGCCTCGTCGAGCTCGTCGCCGCCCACCCGTACCGAGCTGGACGTGACCACGCCGCCCAGCGATATGACGGCCACCTCTGTGGTTCCTCCGCCGATGTCCACGACCATGTTGCCGGTGGGCTCGTGGATGGGGAGCCCCGCCCCGATCGCCGCGGCCATCGGCTCCTCGATGATGAAAGCCGAGCGTGCGCCGGCGGAGATCGTCGCCTCCTCCACCGCACGTTGCTCGACCCCCGTTATGCCGCTCGGCACGCACACGACGACGCGTGGCTTCGCCATGAACCGCCGGTGATGTACCTTTTGGATGAAGTAGCGGAGCATCTTCTCGGTGATGTCGAAGTCCGCTATGACGCCGTCCTTCAGAGGACGTACGGCTCGGATGTGTGAGGGCGTGCGCCCGATCATCCGCTTCGCCTCCGCCCCCACGGTCAGGATGGCGCCATTCACGGTATTGATCGCGACGACGCTCGGCTCGTTGAGCACGATGCCGCGTCCGCGCACGTACACCAGGGTATTTGCGGTGCCGAGGTCAACCGCCATGTCCCGGCCTAGAAATCCCGTGAATCCTTCGGCTTTCGGTGGGGATTTCTGGGCGCCGTCCGAGAGCCAACCCCTCTGCATCCGCACCTTTCTACAGCAGCGGTTGCAGAGTGGCAACCTGCGGTCCGCTTGAATGTCACTGTTCGAGCGGACCAGGATGTAACCGATGGCAGCCGTTGGGGGTCTAGGGAGGACGTGATTGCCGAGGGCGCACGCGCGTCCGGCGAGGGCCGGATGGCGCGTTTCCGCATACCCGTGATAGGGACGGTGCAATGGCCGTAGCAATCCTGTTTCCGGGCCAGGGATCGCAGTTCCCCGGCATGGCCGATGCCTGGATGGACCATCCCGTCGGCAAGGCCGCAATCGAGACCGCCTCGAACGCCCTCGGCTGGAGCGTTGTGGAACGAAGTCGTGAGCCGTCGGCTCTGGAGGAGACGGAGGTCGTCCAGCCGGCCGTGTTCGCCTGCGACGTCGCCGCATTCGAGGTCCTGCGGGCCGAGGGGGTGCTCTTCGATGCGGCCGCCGGGCACTCACTCGGCGAGTACGCGGCGCTCGTCGCGACCGGCGCCCTCACGTTCGAGGACGGCCTGGCCGCCCTGTCCGTCCGTGCCCGCGAGATGGGTAGGGCCTCGAAGGCCACCCCCGGGGCCATGACGGCGCTCCTGGGCATCTCCTTGGCCGAGGCCGCCGACGTCTGCGACGTGGCCGGCCGCGGTGACGTCCTGGCCGTTGCGAACGAGAACGGCCCCATGCAAACGGTCCTCTCCGGCTCCGTCGCCGCCGTCGATCGGGCGACCGAGCTCGCCCGCAGCCGCGGCGCCCGTACCGTGCGCCTGCAGGTCGCCGGCGCATTCCACTCGCCCCTCATGGAGCCGGCCCTCCAGCCGGTCCGGGAGGCTCTCTCGAGGCTGGAGTTCCACAAGCCCACGTTCACCCTCATCCCGAACGCGAGCGGCAAGCCCACGCTGCAGCCCATCGCCATTCGGGACCTGCTGTCGCGTCACCTGATCTCACCGGTCCGCTGGGACGCCACGATGCGCGCCATGAAGGACATGGGCATCGACTGGTTCGTGGAGGCCGGCCCGGGCGACGTTCTTAGTAAGCTTGCCCGTCGGGCCGTGGAGGGGAGCAAGGTCCGGGCGGTCGGTTCGCCGGAGGATGCCCGTTCGGTCGCCGCGGAGCTTCGGCAGGCCCAGGGGCAGGGCCAGGGGGAGGGGCAGGAAGCCACGTGAGGACCCGGGATCGTCGATCGCCGCTGCTCCGCGAGCCGGCGCCCGACTCCATGGGAGAGTCCGTCGGCCTGGGCGGGATGCGTCTGGTCGTCGCCCCCGCGGCGGGTCGCCTCCGGCACCTGCCTCCCATGGCGTTCCACCAGGGAGACGAGTGGGTGTCCGCCGGACAGGCGCTCGCGCAGGTGGAGCAGGGCAACAACCTCGTGGAGGTCCACGCGCCGCTTGGAGCGCGGGTGGCGGGCATCCTCGTCCGGGACGGCGAACCCGTCGCCAAGGGCCAGCCCCTCGTTTGGCTGGACGACACTCCCCCGCCGGAGTGGCGGGGCGAAGCGAGGGCTTCCGGGTGAGCGCCGAGCGCTACGCGAAGCTCAGCGGACTGGGATCGGCCCTGCCCGAACGGGTGGTCCCGAACTCGTGGTTCGAAGAAAGGATCGAGACCTCCGACGAGTGGATCCGCGAGCGGACCGGAATCCGATCCCGCCGCTTTGCGGGGCCGTCGGAGTCGACCGCCTCCCTTGCGGCCGAGGCCGCCCGCGCTGCCATGCGAACCGCCGGGGCCCAGCCCTCGGCGATCGACCTGCTCATCGTCGCGACGTGCACCCCCGAACGATTCATCCCGTCCACGGCGTCGTTCGTTCAAGCTCGCCTCGAGCTCTCCTGTCCGTCGTTCGACCTGAACGCCGCGTGCGCCGGATTCGTGTACGGCCT
>JACDEY010000008.1 GCA_013816105.1 Actinomycetota bacterium | reverse complement strand
CCGAAAGTTCGGCGTGACGGCGACGAATCCGGCATCCGCTAGGTCCATGGCTTCGGAGTCCCAGTCGAGCTTGTCCCCGTCGATCCATCCTCCGCCGTGGACGACGATGACGGTCGGGAACGGGCCCGGGCCGTCCGGCACGTACACGTCCAGCAGGTTGTCGACGCCGGGCGCCGGTCCGTAGGAGAGGTCCGAATAGACGGTGAAGGCAGAAGCGGGCGGCGCCGCCAGCAGGCCCTGTACGGCAAAGGCCACCATGAGGCTGACGGTCGTGAACATACGTCGGATCGACATCCGGAACCCTCCCTAACGCGTTGGGCAAGCCGGCCACTGGCTGGCATCTCGACATTAGGGCGGGGAGGTAAGGGGAGCGTGAGATGGACGTGAGATACCTCTCATGGGACGCCCCCGACGGAGCGGGTTCCTGCGTTCCGCGGGCTCAGGGAACGCCCGCGGCGCCGAAGGCCCTTCGAAGGCGGGCGTCCTCGAGCAGGCCGGACCAGCGAACCTCTTCGTCGCCCGCGTAAAGGATCTCGTAGGTCGGATCGACGTACATGGTCACCGGCGTCGATCGCAGCACGAACGACCCGGCAGGCAGAGCGTGGGCCTGGGCGCGTGCGTAGTCGGCCGCCTTCTCCGGAGTCTCGAACCGGTAGAGGAGGAACCGATCTCCCTCAATGGTCACCCCGATGCCGTTGGTGCAGCCGACTCGCAGCTGGGAAGGCGGCAGGAACCCGGCGTCGATGACGTCGAAGCCGGCCCGGCGTAGCGCCCGCAGGACCTCGATGAAGCCGGGAGTCCCCTCCGCAGGAGGGGACTCCCGGCCCCTCGGCCTCGGCATTCGCGGGGGATCGAGTCGCAGCAAGCCGGGCAGGCCCGACTCGGGCTTCGGCACGATCTGCGCCGGATCCACGAACCGATCCTCGGGATCGGCCTCCAGCACGACTCGGCCGACCCGGGTGATGCGGTTCGCGAGCAGGGTGGACCGGTACGGCCAGGCGGACCAGCCGCCCTCCAGCAGCTCGAAGTCCCGTGCGGCGGAGTCGGAGGTGAATCGGTGAACGCGGATGCGCTCCCCGCCTAGGCGCAAGACGAGGCTGCTCCGCGATTCCCGGGGCCTGAGCTGGCTGAGCACCGGTCCCTCGGTCAGCACGTCGCCGGGGTCCGCGGCGAGCATCTCGATCACCGACCGGAGCTCCGGGTCGCTCAGGTCCTCGTGCCTCAGCGGCGGGAACGCGCGATCGCTCCGGAACAGGTCCGTCCCGCGATGGCAGTAGACCCAGGCGTGCCACCGCACGTAGAAGCAGGGAACCGGCGTCAGGGTGGCGCCTCGTGCGGAGCCCCTGGTGCACCTCCCCTCGATCGACCAGTGGCTTTCGGTCTCCCGATCCCGGAAGGAGCCGTCCTCCCGGAGGAACGAGCGGTCCTGCCCGTCCACCGCGGCGAGGAAGGCCGCCATGGTGAACCCATCGGGCTTCGGGCCGGCGAAGACGACGAGATTTCGCCCGGAGGACTCGCGGGAGACGACGCCGCCTTCCCGTTGAACCTCGCGAAGGGGAAAGGCGATCCCGCCCCGAGCGTCGTGGATCCCGAGAACCATCTGGTTCTCCGGATACCTCGTGTCCAGGTCCCCGACGATCGTGGGAACGAAGGCCGGATCCATCCCCGGGCGGGCGAAGAACTCCTCCCTTCCGTGTCCGTGTCTGGCGTCCGGATGCGTCTGATCCTGCGGAGGGGCCATCACCTCTGTTTCGGGATGCAGGGCCAGCCAGTCGGCCCACTCCATGTGATAGGTGGGGATCCATTCGAGCCGGAAGCCCGCCGAGCGTCCGCGGAGGGCGAGCCCCTCATAGTGGTTCCAGTAGCTCCCGGTCCGAAGGTCCTTGAACAGCAGGACGGCGTTCAGGACGCCCGCCGCCCGGAAGAGCGGTTCGCGTTCGGAGCTGTCGCCGGCGTTGGCACGGAACGCAGAGCCTGACTGGCAGCGCTCGCAGCTCGCAACCAGGATCCTCTCGCCGTCCACCCGATCGTTGATGGCGTGATAGTTGTCGATGATCCACAGAGGGTAGGCGCGCGGCCGCTGGCGGAAGACGAGCCCGATGACGTAGTCGTCGGGGCGCATGTGCGGTGCCCCGCGGCCCGGAACGATTTCGGGGTCGTCCCACGAGGCCACCGCCTGGCCGAGCCGCCTGGCGAGCCGGAAGCGTTCGTAGGCGTCGCGGTCGAATCCGGCCTCCGGCGTCGAGGGCGGGGACGATGCCGACGGAAGCATTGAGCCGCTAGGGTATCGGAGGCGGGAGGGCCACCACCTCCGCTTCCCCCGTGTCGAGGAGCGCTTGTGACCCAGGACATCGAGCAGGAGATTCGGGCGTTCATCGCCGACGAACTCCTGGACAAGGCCGACTCGGGCGACGTTCCGCAGGACATGCCCCTTCTCGGGTTCCTGGACTCGTTCGGCCTGATGGTGCTGATCAACTTCGTGGAGGACCGTTTCGAGGTCACCATCGCGAACAGCGAGGTAACCGACGAGAACTTCCGATCGGTCGAAGCGCTCGCCGGCTACGTCCGGAACAAGTCGAAGCCCACCGAGGGCTGAGCCGCAAACAAGGCAAGGCGGGAACGTAGACAAGATCAAAACCGGCATCTATCCTTCTAAAGCCCCATACGAGAGGATGTTCGCGACCGCATGTTGACCGACGAGAGGCGACTCGAGCTGAGCACCGGGCCGCCGGGAGTCGTCCGCCCGCGTGTCAGCGCGGCCCGACGATACGCACGGTTGAGCGTCTGGGTCGCCGTTACGGACACCCTCGCTCTCCTTGCGGCCATCACCATCGCCTGGTTGATCCGGGGCACCTTCCGACCGTCCTCGCTTCGTCCCTCACTGCTCCTCGTCGTCCTCGCCCCGCTCGTGTATCTCGCCGTGTTCGCCGGGTTTCGCCTGTACAGCCTCTCGCGGCTGTCTCCGGCCGAGGAGTTCCGCCGGATCCTCGCGGCCGTGAGCGCGGCGATCAGCGGCCTGGTGGTGTTGTGCTTCTGGTTCGGGCTCTCGCCCCACCGGGTTTCGATCGCCATGACCTGGGCACTGTCCCTGGTGTTCACCCTCGTGTCCCGGCGGCTGTGGCACCAATGGATGGGGCGGCTGAGGTTCCGGGGGGACCTCCAGTTCCGGACCCTGATCATCGGCACCACTGCGGAGGCCGACCATCTGCTCGGCGCGATGCGGGCGAAGGGATTGGGTTTTCAGGTCGTCGGCCACGTCTGCACCGGTGAGGAGTACGAGCGCCTCGACGGGTTGCGCGTTTACGGCAGCCTTCGACACCTTCGCAGCGCGGTGGACGAATCCGGCGCCGACTGCGTCTTCATGGCCTCGACCGCGGTGACTCCGGAAGCGATGGCGGAGGTCTCGAGGGTGGTCCGGAGCCGACCCATCGAGGTCCGCGTCTCCTCGAACATGACGGAGATCATGACGAGCCGGCTGATGGTTCAGCAGGTCGGAAGCCTCGTCGCTCTCTCGCTGAAGGCCGTTCGGCTGACCGGTCCGCAGGCGGTCGCGAAACGGACCCTGGACATTGTGCTCGGATCGCTCGCGTTCGTGATCTCGCTGCCGCTGTGGGGGGTCGTCGCCCTGGCCATCAAGCTCGACACGCGGGGCCGGGTCCTCTACCGGCAGGAGCGGATCGGCCGTGACGCCCGGCCCTTCTCGATCCTCAAGTTCCGAACCATGGTTGTGGGCGCCGAAGCGATGCTCGAGGGGCTGCAGTCAAAGAACGAGGCGACCGGACCCCTGTTCAAGCTCAGGCTCGATCCGCGCGTCACGCGGGTCGGATCGTGGCTGCGGATGTGGAGCCTCGACGAGCTGCCCCAGTTGCTGAACGTTTTGAAGGGCGACATGAGCCTTGTCGGCCCGCGCCCCCCGCTGCCGAACGAGGTCGCTCGATACGAGGACTGGCACCACGACCGCCTCGTCGTCCGTCCGGGGATCACCGGACTGTGGCAGGTCCGGGGCCGCAGCCAGCTGCCCTTCGACGATTACGTGCGGCTCGACCTGTACTACATCGAAAACTGGTCGGTGGCGTACGACCTCTACATCCTCATGAAGACGGTGCCGGCCATCCTGCTCCGAAAGGGCGCCTACTAGGCATCGGCGTCCTCGACGTCGCGATGGTACCGGCGGATGACGTCTTCGGTGGGGCCGTCCATCCGGATCGCGCCCCTCTCGAGGTAGATCGCGCGCGGACAGAGTCGGCGGACATCCGACATGACGTGGGAAACGAACACGAGCGTCTGCCCCTCTGTGCGGATTCGGTCCATCCGCTGCAGGCAGCGTCGCTGAAACGACTCGTCCCCGACCGCGAGCACCTCGTCGATCAGCAGGATGTCCGGTTCCACGTGGACCGCCACGGAGAAGCCCAGCCGGATCTCCATGCCCGAGGAGTAGCGCTTGACAGGCGTGTCTACGTAGCGGCCGAGCTCCGCGAAGCCCACGATGTCGTCGAATCGCCGCCGGATGTCGCGCCGCGACAGACCAAGGATGGTCCCGTTGAGGAAGATGTTCTCGCGGCCCGTTAGCTCCGGATGGATGCCGCTTCGGATCTCGATGAGGGAGCCGATGCGCCCCCGGGTCCGCACGGTTCCCGACCACGGCTGGGTGATGCGCGCGATCAGCTTCAACGTCGTGGACCGGACGAACGAGGGGGAAGTGGAACAGTGCGGCGTCGAGCCGGGCGGCGAGCGACCGAGCCACCGTGCTCTTGCCCGTGCCGGTGTTCCCATCGACGACGATGAAGGTCTGTGCCACAGGGTCCGCTCCGTGTCCGGGATTCCCGCTCCGCTAGGATGACCCGATGCCCACGGAGCACCAAACCGGATCCGGATCGCCCACACCCGAGCCGGGGACCCCCACGTCAGACAAGCGCCGGAGTTGGGAAACGCAGTGGCAGCAACGCGCGGGCGCCGACTTCCAGTGGTACCTGTCCGAGCCGCCGCCCGAGCTCGTCGAGCTCATGGCGCGCGAAGACCTTCCCGGCGGAGGCGCGCTCGATCTGGGATGCGGGCCCGGTGTGGCCACGGCGAGCCTCGCGTCCCGGTTCTCCCCGGCCGTGGGAATGGACATCGCATCGGGGGCCGTATCGGAGGCCCGAGCGCTGGCTCGGGAAAAGGGGGAGCGCGCGTCCTTCCTGGTGGCGGAGGCGCCCCTGCTCCCGTTCCGCGACCGATCCTTCGGGCTGGTCTTCGACCGGGGTTGCCTGCAGGCCATCCCCCGGAACGCGTGGGAGCGGTACTTCCGAGAGGTGGAGCGGCTACTGGTCCCCGGGGGGATGCTCCAGCTATACGTCTCCAAGGCGGCGCGGGAGTTCCCGCCCCTGCTCTCGGCCCGCGGGGTTCGCCTCCGCCTCAAGTGGCTCAAGGGCAAGCGCGGTCCGCAGTTCGTTTCGCCGGACCTGATCCGGGGTCTCCTGTCGGGCTCGATGCGCGAGCTGGAGCTTCGTCAGTTTCCGTTCCGCGTCGCCGGGGGCAAGCTTCGGAACGTCACCTACGGGCTCTTTCGCAAGGACTGATCGGCGACGGCCGGCTCCCCGCGGATGAGCCGGCGGCAGAGCGGAAGAACGGCGCGGGAGAGGTCGCGCGTCGTCCCCGTCGCGAACATCGCCCGAAGCCCGTAGCCGAACCCCAGCACAAGTCCCAGGGCACGGCGCCGCCACCCCGAGAAGTCGAGGGCGAGCGACTCCACGGAACGGAGCCCGGACGCGACACGCCGCGACGGCTCGCCGTGCGCGACTTCGTGATAGAGCCGAACGCTCGGCCGGCACAGGATGCGGTAGCCGAGCCTGCGAGCCCGCCGAGCGAAGTCCACGTCCTCGTGGTACAGGAAGTAGCGCTCGTCCAGCCCTCCGAGCTGCGCGAAGACGCGCCGGCGGATCCCGAGGAGAGCCCCGCTCACCCAGTCGACCTCCGTGTCGCCGGTTGGAAAGGGAGGAGCGAGCCACGGGCCGAACCCGCGGTGGAACCGGACCGGGAGGACGGCCCAGACCAGATAGCGGGATAGCGATGGCTCGAAGCCGCCCGTCTCCGATCGGGGACGGGCGGCTTCGTCCACCTGCAGTGGAGCGATGGCCGCAACGTCTTCCGGCACGCCGCTGAGCAGCCGGGTCACGTCTCCCCGGCGGATGTGCGCATCCGGGTTGACCAGCAGCAGCCACTCGGTCTCGCCGACGACCGCGCCCTGGTTGACCGCGGCGGCGAAGCCTCGGTTGGCCTCGTTTCGGATGACCGTGATACCGGCTCGCCGCTCGGCGGGTGCGAGCGATCCGTCGGAGGAGGCGTTGTCCACCACGGCGATCGTTCTCACCTCCTCCGTGAGCAGATCGAGGAGGTGCTCCAGCCGCCCGCCCGAGTTGTAGTTCACGAGCACGGCCGTCGCGTCCTGGGCCTGAACCCCGCCCTCAGAGATAGCCAAGGTCCTCGAGCCGGCGGCGCACCTCGTCCTCTTCCTCGGGCGTGTATCCGGCCGAGCCCTCGCCTGGTGGCTCCGCGGGAGAGAACGTGGGTGTCGACGGGGACGGTCCGGCGGTCGAGGGAACTTCCTTCACGAGATCGAGTGGCCGCCCGTCGAGCCCCGCCGGCACCGGCGCCCCGAGGAGCGCGAGGACGGTCGGCGTCACGTCGGCCAGATCTCCCCTGACCTCTCCGGGGCGCACGTCCGGCCCGCCCGCCACCACGAGGCCTTCCGGGTGGTGGCCTCCCGGCTGCTGGGGCGGGCGCTCGGCCACCCCGCGCATCCTCTCGCGGGCACGCTCCGACCAGCAGGCGAACCCTCGAATCGGGCCGTCCAGCACCCACCGCACGGTGAGGTCGGGCGCGCGATCGACGAACGGGCCCCGATAGGCCTCGTCGCGGCGCAGGACCGAGGCCACCACCGGACGCCCGGTACCGTGCTCGCGGATGTCCGCGATGCTCCCCTTCAACTGCTCGACGAACCCGGCGTACTCGTCGGGTCGGACGGTTCCCTCGGGGTCGCGGCCGGCGACGTTCACGAGGACCTCGTCCCGGCGCCCATCGGCGTAGGCGCGGGTCTTCGACCAGTCGAGGCCCGCCAGCCTCGCCTCGGCCTCGGCCTGCTCGCGCATGCGCGGCAGCCGTTTGGCCAGGGCGAGCTTCTGCTGGCGGGTGAGCGTCCGGTTCGCCAGACGGAAGCCGGCCGCCAGCATCCGGCTCTTCAGCGGTTGTGGGGCTGTCGCTTGCAGTCCCTGGTCCTCGAGCCAGAGAGGCATGAACTCGGGCCCTCGCGAGTTCGGTGCTCCCCCGTGGTCCGCGAGGACCAGGACGTTCGCTTCCGGGTCCCGGTCGCGGGCGAGCTCGACCAGCCTCCCGGTCGCCTCGTCCTGCACCTCGTAGACCTTCTCGATGAAAGGGAAGTTCGCCTCGTCCCAGAAGAAGTGCTGGGCGATGTCGGAGGAGGTGAAGACCACGAAGACGAGATCCCAGTCCTCGTCCTGCATGAGCCGTCCGGTCAGCGAGACCCAGCCCTCGACCGCGCGAAGGAGCTGGTCCTTGGCTTCCTGGATCCGTCCCGCCCGAACGGCGCTCTGCGCGCCGGGTTCGATGATGTAGTTGCGGAAGATTTGCGGGTATCTCGAGGGCAGGTCGGCCGGATGCGAGAAGCCGCGAGCCGTCGTGAAAGGCGCATCCAGGCCGGCGGCCAGCACGCCGTTCACCGCCTCCGCCGGATAGGAGATGGGCACGTTGACGACCAGGACTCGCTTCCCTGCCTCCGAGGCCATGCGCCAGAGCGATGCCCCGTTCCGCCGGGCGGCGTTCAGAACCGTTCTTCGGTAGGTCCCCGGCACGGGTTCGTCGAAGTAGAAGATGCCGTGCCGGCCGGGGTTCAACCCGGTGGCGATCGTGGACCACGCGGGCGCGCTGTTCATGTTGGGGACCGACTCCAGGATCCCCTCGGCGCCCCCATCCATGAGCCCCGCGAGCGCCGGGAGGCGCCCAGCCCGCGCCAGCCTGCGCGCTACCGTCCAGGTGGCTCCGTCCCAGCCGACGACGAGGACCCTGCTCAAGTCGAGAACGGGGTCGGGAACATGGGGTCGAGGAGCCTACCATGGGCACATCCTCGCTCCGAAGCGGAGATCACCAGACCACCGGGGGCGGGTGGATATACTTCAGCACCCCAATGGCTCCCCCCGATCTCCTGCTGCTGCTTGTCGATACCGCGCGGGCCGACGCCTTCGGACCCTGGGGCGGACGGCTGAAGACTCCGGTCATGGAGCGGCTCTGCCGAGAGGGAACCATGTATGCCCAGGCCTCCTCGCAGGCTCCGTGGACCCTTCCCTCCACGGCCTCGATGTTCTCGGGGGTGCTCCCCTCGCAGCACGGCATCAGCGGCGACTGCTTCGCCTGGGAGGACGGTAAGCCCACGTCACCCGCCGAGGCGATCCGGAGCTACGACGAGGCGTGGCTCCCCGATACTTTGCGGGCCCGCGGGTATCGGACCTGGGGGGCCAGTTGCAACACGTGGATCAGCGCATGGGGAGGCTTCGATCGTGGGTTCGAGCGTTTCCTGGACCTTCGCGACAGAACGCGGCTCCCAAAGGGGAGGGCGGGCAGCGTCCTTCGCCGGGCGCGTCGGATGTACGGCAAGGTCGATCGAGGCGGCAGGCAGGCCGTGGAGGAGTTCGGCCGGCGCCTTGGCGAGGCGGGTCCCGAGCCGCTCTTCGCGATGGTGAACCTGATGGAGGTCCACGCCCCCTACGATCCACCCCGCCCCTTCTATCCCTACGCGTTCTGGAAGCGGGCGAATACCCGCCGGCTGTCGGGCGGGACCACCAAGGCCCGCCGGTTTCTCTCGTACAACACGCAGGTGGCTCGGCCCCCGGCCGAATACATCGAAACGGTTCGATCTCTGTATTACGCCGCCGCCAGGTACGAGGACTGGCTGCTCGGCGGCTTCGTGGAGGTCGTCAAGGCATCCGGGAGGCCCACGGTCCTGCTGGTCGTCGCCGACCACGGGGAGAACCTCGGGGAGCACGGCCTCTTCAACCACAACTCGTCCCTTCGGGAGACGCTGCTGCATGTTCCCCTTGCGGCGTGGGGCCATCGGGTGGACGTCGGGGCGGGGCGGGTGGAGGAACCGGTGTCTCTTCTCGGGCTGGGGGACTGGATGCGCGGCCTCGCCGATGGCGACGCGACGCCGATCGCGGGGAACGGCCCCGTCGTCGCCGAGTACGAGTCGACGATCAAGCACAACGGCATCCCGGCGGACATCCAGGGAATGATCGACAGCGGCGACCCGTCCCGGGTGCCCGCGCTCGTCTTCCACCCCGGGGTGGCCGTTCGGAGGGGATCCATGAAGTACGTGGCCGCCGAGGGGGGAGACGAGGCGCTGTACGACCTTGCGGCGGATCCGGAGGAGAGCGAGAACCTCCTCGAGGTGCGGCCGGAGGCGGCAGCCGAGTTCGCGCCCTTCCGCGAGGCGTGGGAGAAGCGCCGCGCCGAACGGCCGATGTACGAGGCCGGTGACCTCGCCGAGGGCGAGATAGCCGACCACCTCAGGACGCTCGGCTACATCGAGTAGCGTCCCTCGCGACGATTGGGCGCCAGCCGGAGGCTACGTCCCGAGCCGAAGCGCCGCCACGAGCGCGGGGGCCTCGAGGGCGAACGCGCGCCGCTCTCCCTCGTCGGCCAGTCGGAGGTCGTAACCGCGATCGCCCGGTGAACCCATCCGGAAGCGGCTCCAGCGCCCCAATCGCTCGCCATCGATGCGAGCCCACGCCGAACCGTCCCAGTAGTCCGTCCGGACGTCGAGGAGCACGGCGTTGTTCCGCAGCAGGGTGAGCGTGGGGTGGGGGCAGGCGAACGAGCCCCCTCCCGCCTCCGGCCGCACCGGCCACGTGACTTCGCGGACCGAGTATCCGACCCCCTCGATGCCGGCCCTTGCTCCGTCGCCGGCCCCCTCGACGATGGCCCGCGCGAGGCGTTCCGCAGCCGCCGCCAGACCCGTGGGGTCCGTCGAGCCGGCCGCCACCGCCCAGAGGTCCCGAAGCGGTGGTATTGAGTCAGCGTCGTTCATTGTCGGGCGCGGAAGGCCTAGGCGACCGGGACGTGCGACAGGGCGCCCGGCCGGAGGAGATTGTCGGGATCGTTCATGACCCGTTGGTACGAGGCCTCCATGATCTCGATGATCTCTCGCGCCCTCTCGAGCGACTCCGGTATGTAGAGGTTGCCCTGGAGGATGCGCACGACCTTCTCGCGGAACCGCTTCTTCACGGCATAGATGGTGAAGAGGTTCTGCAGCTTGTAGAACAGGCTGATCAGGTCGTACCAGGCCTCCACTCCGTCGCCCACCCGCTGCGCGTAGTCCTGGAACAGCCGGTCCTCGTCCCCCCCGGTGAGGGTCGCGTGGATCGCCTCGAAGGCGTACAGAGCGGAGTAGGCGGCGACGTCTACGCCAGTGGAGAAGATGGGATCGACGAATCGGAGGGCGTCTCCCACGAGGAGCCACCCGGGACCCGAGAGCCGGTCGACGACGTAGGAGTAGTCCCCCTCGATCCACCAGGGGCGGACCTGCTTCGCGTTTCGCATGTTGTGCGCGAGGTTCTGGTTGCGCCCGACGAGCGACCGGAAGAACTCGTCGTGGCTTCGCCCGCTCTTCTGGAAGTCGGCCTTGTCGGTGACGACGCCCACCGAGCAGATCCCGTTCCGCATGGGGATCTGCCAGGCCCAGCATCGCTCCAGGTCCAGGAAGTGAAGAAAGAGGAATCCCTCGAACCCGGGGGGGTTGGGCTCCACGTCCTTGAACCACGAGTAGATGCCGAACTGGTTGAAGACCGGATCCTTCCGGCGAAGGCCGAGCTGGTTCGCGATCATGCACCGGCGACCGGAGGCGTCCACCACCACCCTGGCGGACAGGTCGCGCTCCCAGCCGTCTGCGACCTGTGCGCGAACGCCGACCGCGCGCTCGCCCTCGAACAGAACCTTCTGCACCTTCACGCCCTGAAGCACCTTCACGCCCATCTCGTGCGCATGACGGAGCAGGAGCGTGTCGAACTCGTCCCGCTCGACGTTGTACGTGTAGAGCTGCGGGGCGTTCGGGGGTGGGAACTCGCCGAGGCGAAGGGAGACGAATTTGCCGGCCGGCGACCGGGGAGCCGTCCAGCACGCGCCGGGCTTGTGCACGAACCGGGCGGACTCCATCTTCTCGAGGAAACCGATCTGCTTGAAGATGGGGTTGGTCGAAGGGGTGATGGACTCGCCCACGTGGTCCCGAGGGTGGATGTCCTTCTCGATGAGTAGCGGTCGATAGCCGTTCATTCCGAGGAGCGAGCCGAGCGTTGCGCCCGCGGGCCCTCCTCCGATAATGATCACGTCGAAGCGCGCATCCTTGGCAGGCGCCACGTGTAGATCCCCCTCCGTCAAGCTCGTGTTGCCGTGGAGGACTCTCGCGGGTCCTCGGTTCGGAGTCAAGGGAGACGTCGGGGAGGCCATGAGTCAGTCCACGTAACCCAGGCCCCGGAGCCGCTCCAGGACCTCCGCCTCCTCCTCCTGGCTGAAGTCCGTCGGCCGGTTCTGGACGTCGGTGGGCTCGGCGTCGGACATCCGCCACTCGGCCGAGACGAATCCGAAGGGAGGCCCGTCCAGCGCCGGAGCCGGCACGCCGAGCACCGCCAGCACGGACGCGGCGACCTGGTGGATGTCGGTCTCGCCTACGAGCCCCCGGGGCTCGATCCCGGCCCCCGCCGCGGCCACCATGCCGACCGGCGTGTGTATCCCGGAGGGGAGGTACATCCCCGTGTCGGCGAGACGGTGCAGGAAGCCCCCTCGCGAGGTGGTGTTCCGAGATCGCACGTGCAGGCCCGGTGCGAGTTCGAGGATGAGGTCCCACCCCCCCGGGGCGTCGCCGTCGTAGACATCCTCTGAGCGCCGCACGGCCGCGAAGGCGGGTTCCCCCTCTCCAAGCCGGAGCCGGAGCGCGCGAGCGCGCAACTCCTCCAGTTCGGCGTCGGCCTCGTCCGGAGCGACCGTACCCGACGGCTCGCGACCCAGGAGATTCAACCGAACACCGGCCTGCATCTGCGCGTAGGCACGGGATCGGGACCAGTCGACGTCCCCGTAGAGGGCGCTCTGCCGTGCACGGTCGACCGCGCGGCCCAGGAGCGGGCGCAGGCTTCGGCGAACGGACACGGGGAGGCGGCCGCGGAGCTCGCCGTAGAGCCGCCGGGTCAACGACGGTGTGCCGGTTGGGGAGACCGACAGGAATCCTTCGGCGGCCAGCCAGTCGTTGAGGAAGAGCAGCCAGTCGTTCGTAGGACCCCCTCCGTGGTCCGACACGACGAACACGGTGTCCGGCGAGAACGCGTCGATGATCCGGCCGAGCTCGCGGTCGGTCGCCTCGTAGACCCGGGCGATGGTTTCCCCGAAGCGGCGCGCCAGCACGGGGTCGTGGCGCGGGTGGGTGGGATCGTGATGCTGCCAGAAGAAGTGATGCGCGCCGTCGGTCGCCTCGAGGTTCACCATGAGGAGGTCGAGGTCACGGGGGCGGGCCAGCTCGACGACGAGGGAGCTTCGGGCGACCAGCGTGTCGATCAGTTCGCGCTCCGCAGCGTCCCAGGCCCCCCGCGAGGCCTCCTTTGCGGCGTTCGAGATGATGCGGTACCCGGGAGCGGACCTGCGGAGTGTCTCGAGGTAAGTCGCTGGGTAGACGGCGCGTTCGTCGAGCCCGGGCGCGTCCATGCCCGAGACCATGATGCCGTTGACGTGCTCGGCGGGAAAGGTCATGGGTATGTTGATCACCGCCGCACGTGCCCCGGCCTCGCTCGCCCGGTTCCACAGCGCCGGGGCCCTCCGGTCCTCCCTCGTGGCGACGCGAAGCTGATAGTCCCCCTCGCGTGGGAGCAGGAAGTCGAAGATCCCGTGGCGCCCGGGGTTCACGCCGGTGCTCAGCGAGGCCCAGGCGACCGCGCTGTTGTAGGGGAACACCGAGCGCATCGGACCGAACGCGCCGTCCCGGCACAGCGCGCCGAGCGCCGGCATCCGTCCTTCATCCATCCAACGGCGGGCCAGCTCGAGCGGGGCGCCGTCGAAGCCGACGACGAGGGTCCTGGACACGGCTGGAGGATAGGGACGCCGCCGAGTCCCCGTCAAAGATCACCGTTGTGACGAGGGCGCCCTCAGCGTCTTCCGGTCGCGGCAGACTCCTCCAGAACCGACAGGACTTGCCGGGCGCACGCCTCCCATGTGTAGCTGGCCGCCCGCGCCCGCCCCGCCTCGGTAAGCCGCGCCCGGAGGCCGGCATCGGAGGAGACGCGATCGAGCGCGTCCGCCCACGCCTCAGGATCCGAGGGGGAAAGGCGGAGGGCGGAGTCGCCGAGCACTTCGCGCATCACCGGGATGTCGCTCACCAGCGTCGGGGCGCCGGCGGCCATCGCCTCGATCGGCGGCAGCCCGAACCCCTCATACACCGACGGGTAGGCGAACGCTGTCGCCCCCTGCAGAAGCCCCACGAGTTCCTCGTCCGCGACATAGCCGGTGAACACCAGTCGACCCGACGCCCGGAGATCGACGGTCTCACGGTGAAGCGTCTCGGCTTCGAACCAGGGTTGACCCACCACGACCAACCGCTCCGGAATCTCGGGCCGGCGCTCGAGGAGCGAACGATAGCCGCGGACCAACGTGGCAAGGTTCTTCCGCGGCTGCAGGTTTCCCACGGACAGGAAGAAGGGAGGTTCGATCGAGGGGGCGCGCCGGCGCCCGTCCGCGAAGGCCGGCGCGACGCCGTTGGGTGCCACCGTGACCCGTGTGCGAGGAATGGCGTAGAGGCCGACGATCTCTTCCTTCGAGAACTCCGAGACGGTGATCACCCCCGCCGCCCTGCGCATGGTGAGCGGGATCGTGCGCTTCATCCAGATCCGTTCGGCCCGCGTGTAGAACTGTGGGAGGCGCGCGAACCCCACGTCGTGGACGACTGTGACCACGGGACAGCGGATCACCGGTGGCCCGGTGTACTGCACCAGGAGGACGTCGATGCGGTCCCTCGCGGCCCGATAGGGCAACGTCAAGGGGATGCGAACGAGCCGGTGCCCCGGCCGCAGGACCCGAGCCTCGGTTCGGTCTGCCGGCGGCCATGCCGCCGCGGCCCCGGGCTCGGTGAAGTACAGGACCATCTCGTGGTCGCACAGCCGTCGGAGGGCGGGAATGAGGTTGGCGATGAACCGCTCGTTGCCGGTCTTGCGCTCGCCGATGGCGTGGGCATCGATGCCGATGCGCAGGGGGCGGCCGGTCACGTTGCTAGTATGTCGGCTCTTTCGCCCACGCTGCCCATGCCTGGAGGAGTCGCCCCATGCCGGAGTTGATCGACGTCGGAATCGATGGAGTCCATCTCGTCCCCCTGACC
>JACDEY010000268.1 GCA_013816105.1 Actinomycetota bacterium | reverse complement strand
AATCGTAGAGGAGCTCGTAGCGGGTCACGCGCATGGGGTACTCCAGCTCGAAGGCCTCGACGGGGGTGTTGAGGGTGTTGGACATGCCGACGTGGACGCCGGAGGGGCCCGGGCCCTTCGCGCTCGCGCCCTGGCCGCCGCCGATGGTCTCGTAGTACGTCCAGCCACTGTCTCTGGAGCCGCCGATGATCAGGTTGTTCATCGTGCCCTGGCCCTGCGCCGGTATCCTCTCTGGTGCGAAGCCGGAGAGGGCCGCGAGCACCACGTCGGCGATGCGGTTGCTCGTCTCGACGTTGCCCGCGACGACCGCCGAGGGACTTCCGGCGTTGACCAGGCTCCCTTCGGGGGCGTGGATGTCGAGCGGCGCGTAGGTGCCGGCGTTGGCCGGCACGTCGCCTGGCAGTAGGATGCGCAGGGCGAAGTAGCAGGCCGAACGGGTTACGGCGAGGGGGCAGTTGACGTTGCCCGCCACGGCGCCGGAGGTGCCGGAGAAATCTATCGTCATCGCGGCGTCCCGGATCTCGACGCTCGCCTCAATGGGGATGTCGTCGTCCGTGATGCCGTCGCCCTCCAGCACGTCCTCTGCGGAATGCTCGCCATCCGGGAGTTCCCGGATGGCCTCGCGGGTGCGGCGCTCGGTGTAGGCGATGACCTCGTCGAAGGCGGCGAGGACGGTGTCCCGGCCGCGGCGCTCGACCAGTTCTCCGAGGCGGGTCTCGGCGAGGCGGTTGGCGGCGATTTGGGCCCGCAGGTCTCCGCGCCGGAGGGCGGGGGTGCGGACGTTGGCTAGGATGAGGTCGAGGATCTCCCCGACGTACTCGCCGCCCTGCATCAGGCGCACCGGCGGAATGATGAGGCCCTCCTGGAAGATCTCGCGCGACCCCGAAGGCATCGAGCCTGGGCTCATCCCCCCGACGTCGGAGTGATGGGCCCGCGTGACGGCGTAGCCGACGATCTCTTCATCGAGGGATACCGGGGAGACCAGCGTTATGTCCGGCAGGTGGGTGCCGCCTGAGTACGGGTCGTTGAGGGCGAACACGTCGCCGGGCTCGGGGTCTTTCTCCATGACGGCGACGACGGCTTCAGGCATGGCGCCGAGGTGGACGGGGATGTGCTCGGCCTGGGCGACCATGCGTCCTCGGGCGTCGAAGAGGGCGGCGGAGCAGTCGCGGCGCTCCTTGATGTTCGAGGAGTAGGAACCCCGGATCAGGACGGCACCCATCTCCTCAGCGATGCCGGAGAACGCGCTGGCCAGCACCGAGAGCGTTACCGGGTCGAGCTTTCTGTCAGGCATTTTCCCGCTCCAGGATGAGCGTTCCCACCTCGTCTATCCGGCCCCGCCACCCGGGACGGACCACGCAGGTCGCCTCGGCGAACTCGA
Organism: Actinomycetota bacterium; assembly: GCA_013816105.1. GTDB lineage: Bacteria > Actinomycetota > UBA4738 > UBA4738 > UBA4738 > JACDCJ01. The sequence goes on along the minus strand of JACDEY010000268.1, from coordinate 880 downwards.
CGACCGCCGGGCCCTCAACCTCCGAGCCGCGGCCCATCCGGGTGCGATCCATGACCGGTACCTCCGTCCACTCCCCGTCGAAGTTGGCCTTGCGGCGCCCGCGTTCGGCGTCTGCTTCCGGCTCGGATTCTTCCAGCCCCGGCTTCTCCACGGAGACTGTGGCCGTCAGCCGCAGGTTCACAAGCTCCACTTTTTCTCCGTCCATACGGTATCCGTAGCGGCGCTCGTGGGCGTCGTGGAACCTGGCGGCCAGATCTTCGAGATTCTCAGCGTCATCGGCCTCAACCATCAGCTCGAAGGACTGTCCTCCGTAGCGGAGGTCAGCCCTTCGGTGGAACTCCGGGGAGTCGAGGTCCTCTGACGCCCGGTCCTCCAATTCTCCGAAGGTGCTCTCCAGGTCCTTGCGGTCCAGGTCGTCCAGGGACGCGAGGAGCGGGGTGACGTAGTCGCGACGGAGATCCGAGACGGCGAGGCCCAGGGCGCTGAGGACGCCGCTGCCTTTGGGGACGAGGACCGTCTGCATGCCGAGTTCCTCGGCCAGGGAGCAGGCGTGCAGGGGACCGGCGCCGCCGAAGGCGACCAGGGCGAACTCGCGGGGATCGAGGCCGCGCTCCACGCTTATGACGCGCAGCGCCCCGACCATCTCCGTGTTGGCGACCTGCACCACCCCGAGCGCGGCCTTCAGGGCGTCCATGCCGGCCTCTCCGCCAACCCTTTCGAGGGCCTCGGCGGTTCGTTCGCGGCCCAGGGTGACCTCGCCGCCCAAAGTGGCGCCGTCCTGGAGGTAGCCGAGGAAGAGGTTGGCATCGGTGACAGTGGGCTCCTCGCCGCCTTTGCCGTACGCGGCTGGGCCGGGGTCGGCGCCGGCGGAGTGGGGACC
>JACDEY010000267.1 GCA_013816105.1 Actinomycetota bacterium | reverse complement strand
CTCCCAGACCCTCCCCGCGCTCCCGTACGACCTGGCGAAGTGGAGCAACGCGGGATTCCAGCTCGCGAACGGTGCGGCGTTCGCGGACTGCGCCACGGCGAAGAGTTGGATCACGAACCCGGCGAACCGCCCGCCTGGGACCAACTGGGTCGTGCGGATCGCCGCTTCGTGTGAACTGCTCTTCAACGGCAACGAAACGATCTACCTTCCGGGGAGCCTGGCGATCCTGACCGACGGAAGCATCACGATGCAGAACCACCCAACGTGGCAATCCGTCGGCGGCAATCATTCCCTCTACCTGATCTCCGTGAACTCGGCGGCGGGCGTCTGCACGTCGACCGGCAAGAACATCACGACCTCGAACCAGACGGAATTCAAGAACCTCGCGTCGCCCGACCGACTCGACGTGTTCATCTACACGTCCGGGACGGTGAGCATGTCGAACCTGTCGGCGATGAACGGGCAGGTCTACGGCTGTCCCGTGAACGTGGCGAACCAGACGACGCTGAACTACGTGCCGGTCTTCGTCCCGGGGCTCACGACGGTCACCGGGTTCCGACAGAACATCCAGTACATACGAGAGGTAGCTCCCTAGTCTGCGCTCTCCCTTGGACCTCGCCGCGCGCCATGGTTGCTCTCGCGGGTGAAGCGTGCTGCGTTGCAGCCGATCTTGCGCGAAGCGGCATTCAAGTCTCCGGGTATCGGATGCCGATAATCCAGGGAGAAGGTGCCCATCGGATCGGAAGGGGACCACCGTGAAGAGATTCCGAGCACTCGCGATCATCATCGTTACCGCCGCCATCGTCACCATCCCCGGCGCCGCCCTGGCCGGAGGACAGATCAACTGCGTCGCGGAGACCGTGCAGATGTTCAAGACCACGTTCTCGCAGGCGGAGCCTGGCGCGGTCGCCGATCTCATCGCCGGGGCCCGCGCTAACGCCCACCCTTGGTGCGAGTGACGTCGACGAACCTCAACCTATCATCGATCACGACGGTCGCTCCGGACGGATGAGGCAGATGCCGACGTCGTAGCGCACCTGCATCGTTGCGTCAGCTCATCAGGATAATCTCGCCCGGATGAACGAGGCTTGGATCCGCGCGCTGGTTGCGCTTCCGTTCGGCCTTGGGGTGGGGAGTTTCATGACGGTCGCCGTCCACCGGCTCCCCAGGGGAGAGTCCGTCGTGCAGCCCCGATCGAGATGTCCTTCCTGTGGAGCGGAGATCGGCGCTCGCGACAATTTCCCGGTGCTCTCGTGGCTCTTGCTCCGGGGCAGGTGCCGGCGATGCGGTGCACGCATCTCCGTCGAGTACCCCTTGGTCGAGCTGGCCACGGCCGGTCTCGTGGTCCTCGCAGCGATCCGGTACCCGAACCCGTGGCAGGCGGTGTTGGTCGGAGGTCTCCTCGCACTGATGCCGGGGATCGCCCTGATCGACCTCAGACATCGGATCATCCCCAACCGCTTGATGTACCCCTCGCTCGTCCTCTTCCCCGTGCTCATCGTGCTCGCTCGGTTCATCGGCGAGGCGGCAGACCCGGTCCGTGCGGGCATCGGGCTCCTGCTGTACGGGGGGATCCTCTTCGTCGTCGCTGCGGTCTCGGGGGGGATGGGGATGGGAGACGTGAAGCTCGCCGCGCTGATCGGTCTGGTCTTCGGGTCGCTCGGTCTGCGCTTCGTGGGGGCGGCTGCGGCCGGAGCCATCGCTTTGGGAGGTCTCGGGGGACTGGTCGCTCTGGCGATGGGGAGAGGCCGGAAGAGCGCGATCCCGTTCGGGCCCTATCTGGCGGCGGGCGCGGTGGTAGCGGGCCTGTGGGGCGAGGAGATCGCTTCCTGGTACATCGGCCGCTTCCTCTGATCCACGGCCCCTGAGACTCCTTCCCGGACCCCGACTTCGTTCGGCCCGCTTCCTTCGGACCATCGTTCCTCACGGGCCTCCTTGGGACCAGCGCTCCAGCGCATCTGTTCTTAAGGATCCGAGATGTTTGACTTCGCTAGTTGCCTGGTGTTTCGTAACACCCCCAACGAGGCAGGTGTGCCTCAAAGAGTCTGATGTGGCTGATGTGCCTCATGTGACACTTGAGATACACAGAAGGAGCGTGGTTGTGAGCGGATCGCGGGCGTTCGTGACGGGGAGGCTCTTCACCGCGGCCGAGGTGGCCACGGCGATGCGCGTCTCCAACATGACCGTCTACCGGCTCATCCGGTCGGGTGAGCTCCCGGCGCTCCGGGTGGGCAAGGGCTACCGGATCTTCGAAGCCGATCTCGAGCGGTT
>JACDEY010000077.1 GCA_013816105.1 Actinomycetota bacterium | reverse complement strand
CCGCCAAGGGCGAGAAAGCCGGAACGCTCGCCGGCAGGGACGGTGACGGGCTCGTCGGGGTCTCCCCCGATGAGGAGATGATGAAGGCGTTCGATTCGGCCGGGGGGACGGGCAAGCCCCGGTACGGACAGGTCACGGTCTGCTGGGCGAAGGACGAGGCCGACGCGAAGAAGACTGCCTACGAGTGGTGGCCGAACGCGGGCGTGAAGGGCGACCTGAGCGTGGAGCTGCCCCTTCCGCGGCACTTCGAGCAGGCCGGCGAAATGGTCTCCGAGGACGATGTCGCGGAGGCCGTCGTCTGTGGGCCGGACGCGGAAAGGCACCTGGAGGCGATCCGCACCTTCGAAGAAGGCGGCTACGACCACGTCTACGTCCACCAGGTAGGGCCAGATCAGGAGGGGTTCTTCCGCTTCTACCAGCGGGAGGTGCTGCCGAAGCTCTCGTAGACTCGGCGGCCATGGACCTCGCTGCGTTTCAGGAAGCCGTGCGCCGCACCTACTCCGAGCGTGACACCGCCCGTGGGATCGACGGCACCTTCCGCTGGTTCGTCGAGGAGGTCGGGGAGCTCGCGCGATCGCTCCGTCATCCGGACCGCGGGAACCGCCTCCACGAGGTGGGAGACGTGCTGGCGTGGCTGACCTCGCTGGCCACGCTCGCGGGAGTGGACCTCGAGGCGGCCGCCAGTCGGTACACGGACGGATGTCCGAAGTGCGGCGAAGCCCCCTGTGCCTGCCCCGACCCCGGCGAGCCGGTCGCGAGCGAGGCATCACCGCCGGTCGCGGGCAAGGCATGACCGCCGGCCCCGGCCGGGAGATCCGCCGGGCGCGCCCGGAGGACGGCGAGTCCATCGGACCGCTGTGGACCTCCTCGTTCAACCTGCCGCCCGCGTGGGTTGCGAAGTTCGAGGAGCGGTTCCGTCCGGAGCGGGTCCTGGTCGCCGTGGAGGGCGACCGGGTGCTCGCGACGGCGCAGGGGTACGCCACCGCGCAGTGGTTCGGGGGCCGTCCCCTCGCCACGATCGGCATCGCGAGCGTCGCCACGGACCCGATCGCACGGGGAACCGGGATGGGGGGCGAGGTCATGCGCCGGCTGCTCGATGAGGCCCGCCAGTCCGGCAACCTCCTCGCGTCGCTCTATCCGTCGACCCTTCCTTTCTACCGTCGGCTCGGGTTCGAGTACGGCGGGGTTTTCACGGTGCACCGGGTGCTCCTCGGCGAGCTCCCCTCGGCCCGATCCGGCTGGGGGAATGATGCGGCGGCGGATCTCGTCGCGATGCCCGAGGACGACGAGCCGATCCGCCGGTCGTTTCGACGCCTCGCGGAGCGGGAGAACGGCCTCGTCGAGGGCCTGGAGGAGGACTGGTGGCGGCAGCGGGTCCTGGGCCGGCACAGCGCCGAGGAACCCGGCGGAACCGTGGCCACCGACGAAGGCGATGCGCCCGAGGGCTACGCGGCGTACCGTCAGGAACGACTTGGCGAGGCCGCGGACTGGGGATGCCGCGTCGCCTGCACGCATCTGGTGGCGCACTCGCCGCGCGCCGCGATTGCGCTCCTCGGCTTCTTCCGTCGCTTCAAAGGCGTCGGCCGGGAGCTGACCTGGCAGGGTCCTCCGTCCGACCCGATGGCCTTCCTGCTGCCCGAACAGACCCTGCAGGTCGCGCGGACCTGGCGGTTCATGTCGCGCATCCTGGACGTTCCGGCGGCCCTCGAGGGTCGAGGCTACCCCGAGGACGTCCACGGGGAGGCCGTCTTCGCGGTGGACGACCCGCAGTTCCCGGACAACCGCGGGCCATTCCTCCTGGAGGTGGAGGGGGGGAAGGTGCGTGTGAGCAGGGCAGACGGGGACGACCGGGACGGCGGCCCACCCATCCCCATCGGAGCGCTCAGCACGATGTTCGCGGCTTACGTCTCACCCGCGGCAGCCGCGCGCGCCGGGCTGGTCGACCCCCGCTCCCCGTCCCTGGGCCTGTTCGGCCGGCTCTTCGCGGGCCCGGCCCCCTGGACGCCGGACTTCTTCTGAGCGATCCGGCAGCGATAGCCCGAAAAAGGAGGCAGCGTGAAGGTCTTCATCTCGGTCGACATGGAAGGCATCGCCGGCATCGCGCACGGCCGGCAGGTCTCGCGCGGAAGCGACGACTACCCGGAGTCCCGGCGCCTCATGACCGAAGAGGCGAACGCGGCGGTGGCCGGCTCCTTCGAGGGGGGCGCGTCCTCGGTCGTCGTGAACGACTCGCACGGCGACATGTACAACCTCCTGCAGGAGGCGCTCGACGCCCGGGCGGAGCTCACGCTCGGTTCGCCGAAGGTTCCGCTCTCGATGATGCAGGGCCTCGGGCCGGAGTTCGGCGTGGCGCTGTTCGTGGGCTACCACGCCGCGGCCGGGACCGAGGCGGCGGTCCTCGACCACACGTACTCGGGCCGGACGCTTCACGACGTGCGCGTGAACGGCGAGTCGTTCTCCGAGGCCGAGCTCAACGCGGCCGTCGCCGGGACCTTCGGCGTCCCGGTGGGACTGGTGACCGGCGACGACAAGATCTGCGAGGTCGCCTTCAAGCGACTCCCGGGCGTCCGGACCGTGGCGGTCAAGGAGGGCTACGGCGCGGCGGTCGCCCGCAGTCTGCATCCCTCGGCCGCCCGCGCGGCGATCCGGGAAGGCGCCGCGGCAGCCGTCGGCGGGGCGTCCGATCTCGAGCCTTTCCGGCCGCCGGGACCGTACCGGTTCGAGGTCGACCTGATGCGGAGCGGGATGGCCGACCTGTGCTTCCTGGTGCCGGGATCACGCCGAACCGGCCCGCGCACACTCCTGTTCGAGACCGAGGACTTCCTGGAAGGCTTCCGCTGCCTGCTGGCCTGGATGTACCTGGCCTCGAACGATAGCTAGGCCGAGCCTAGGCCGAAGCCGCCGGCCGCGCGAGAAGCTCCGCGATCTGGACCGCGTTCAGCGCCGCTCCCTTGCGAAGGTTGTCGCCGACGGCGAACAGCATCAGGGCGTTCGGGTCGTCCTCGGGCTGGCGGATCCGCCCAACAAGCACGTCGTCCAGGCCTGCCGCATCGAGCGGCGTCGGGAAGGCCTCGGCCGACGGGTCGTCCAGCACCCGGACTCCCGCGGCACCCCGGAGCGCCTCCCGCGCACTCTCTGCAGTCACGCGCGCCTCGAACCGCGCGTAGACGGAGACCCCGTGGCCGACGGCCACGGGAACGCGAACGGCCGTCGCCGCCACAGACAGCTCCGGGAGACCCAGTACCTTGCGGATCTCGCCCCCCATCTTCAGCTCCTCGGTGGTGAAGCCCGTGCCGTCGGGGTCGAACTCCTCGCACATCGGGATGACGTTGAAGGCGATGGTTCGGGGAAAGACGTCGCCGACGGGGAGCGCCGCGGCGTCGGGGTAGCCGAGCGTTTCCTCCTGGCCGTGCAGCTTCTCGACCTGCTCGGCGAGCTCACGGATGCCTTTCATGCCGGCGCCGGAAACGGACTGGTACGACGAAGTGACCAGCGACCGGAGCCCGAACTCGCGGTGCAGAGGAGCCAGCGGCATCAGCGCGGTTATGGCAGTGCAGTTGCCGTTCGCCACGATGCCACGGTGGCCTCCGAGCGCATCCGAATTGATCTCCGGGACGACGAGCGGAACGTTCGGATCCATCCGGAAGGCCGAGGAGTTGTCGACGTTCACCGTGCCATCGGCGGCGGCGCGCGGGATGATCTCGCGAGCGATCCCGCTGCCGGCGGAGACCAGGGCGAGATCCACGCCGTCGAACCACCCCTCGTCCAGGCCGCGGACCGGATGGGACTCGCCTCGGAACGAGAGCCGTTTCCCTTCCGAGCGGGCCGAGGCGAACAGGATCAGCTCCTCGAGCGGAAACTCACGTTCCTCGAGGATCCGGATCATCTCCCGGCCGACCGCTCCGGTCGCACCGACCACCGCCACCCGCATGGACCCCATGCTACGGGACGTCCTCGCGCGGAGGAGCGCCCTCGGGGTGCCGCTCCCGCGGGCCGGCCTCCTCCGAGATGGCGAAGCGCCGGTGCACTGCGCGGACGGCGCGGTCGGCGTCCGCGGCCTGGATCACACACGAGATCCGTATGGAGGACGTCGAGATCATCTGCAGGTTGATGTCCTCGGCCGCGAGCGCCTCGAACATCCCGGCTAGCACTTCCGGGTGACTGCGTATGCCGGCGCCCACCAGCGAGATCTTCGCGACGTCCCGGTCCGCGCCGAAGCCCAGCGCGCCGACCTCACGGACCAGCCGGTCCATGGAGGAGGTAAGCCGGGAGAGGTCCGGCTCGGGCACGAGGAAGGAGATGTCCGTGCGCCCGTCGCGGGCGACGTTCTGGACGATCATGTCGACCGGCACTCCGTCGCGCGCCATCGCGGCGAACACGGCGGCGGCCACGCCGGGCCGGTCGGGTACGCCCTCGAGCGTCACCTTCGCCTCGGAATCATCGGAGGCGACGCCGGAGATCATCGCCTGCTCCATGCGGACGTCTTCCTCGGTCACCCAGGTCCCCGGCTCGTCGGTGAACGACGACCGGACGTGCACCCGGACGCCGTGGGTGCGAGCGTACTCGACGGCTCGCAGCTGCAGGACCCGCGCGCCCGAGGACGCGAGCTCGAGCATCTCCTCGTAGGAGACGGCGTGGAGCTTGCTGGCCTCGGGGACGACCCGCGGATCGGCGGTGAACACGCCGGGGACGTCCGTGTAGATCTCGCAGAAGTCCGCGCTCAGGGCGGCGGCCAATGCCACCGCCGTCGTGTCGGACCCACCCCGTCCCAGGGTGGTCACGTCATATGCGGTCGAGACGCCCTGAAACCCGGCGACGATTACGATGGAACCCTTCGAGATCGCCTCGAGGATGCGGCCCGGACGGATGTCGATGATCTTCGCCTGCCCGTGCGCGGTGTCGGTGATGATGCCGGCCTGGGAGCCGGTGTAGGAGGCGGCGGGGAACCCGGCGGCGTTGATCGCGACCGCGAGCAGGGACATCGCGATCCGCTCGCCGGCGGTGAGGAGAAGGTCCAGCTCTCGCGGATTCGGCATCGGGGTGAGCTCGTGCGCCATCGCCATGAGCTCGTCGGTCGTGTCCCCCATCGCCGAGACGACGACGACTACGTCATGCCCGTCCCGCCGCGCGGCGGCCACCCGTTCGGCGACGATCCGGATGCGGTTCGCGTCGGCGACCGACGTGCCGCCGTACTTCTGGACGATCACCGACATCGCGGCCCCCCTAGCCGGATCGCAGAACCCGCGTCGCGTCGAGCCCCTTGCGTCGAGCCCCATGAACCTTAACCCTGTCATCGGGCCCTTCCACGGCGGAAGAGTCCCGGGCTACGGCCAGCCGCGATGGTGCTCGATGAACGCGCGGACCTCTGGCATGGATGTGGGTCCGTAGGTTCGCGTCTTCCCCGGAAGGGACCGCCGGATCTCGGCAAGCTCCTTCGGGGTGAAGGTGCAGGGCACGGTGATGGGATCCACGCCGTAGACACGGGCGGCATTGGCGCCCAGGACCTTTCGCTTGATCTCCTTCGTGAGCTCTGGATAGCCGAACCGATCCTGGAAAGCCTCGGTGATGGAGAAGGCGCGGAACGCCTGGATCTGGTCCTGGGGCGACCCGTAGAAGAGGCAGTCCGTTCCCCACACGACGTTGTCCTCGCCGACATACCTCAGGAGTTTCCCAAGGACGTGGGCGGCGGAGGTCGGGTCTCTCATCACGCTCCACCACGTCGAACCGAGCTCGGCGTAGACGTTCTCGTTCGGACCCACGCCGGCCTTCCGGAGCGAGGCGATCAGGCGGTTCACCCCCACTCCAGCGGTCGCCGTCGTGTACGGGCCTTCCGCCGTACCGCTCTCGTAGCCCGAGTGGTAGACGAGGAAGCTCGCTTCCGGGTGCTTGCGGGCGGCCGGTCCCACGTCGACCGGCGATGCGAACCGGCTGTCGCGCGAGAACCCCTTGTGGACGCAGATGCGTGGGACCCCGAGCTCCACCGCCTTGCGGATGAAGGCCTCGCCGACCTGCGGGACGCCGGCCTCGTGATCGTCGAGCCACCAGGCGTTGCCGGAGCGCTCCCACAGGTCTGGGTAGTGTGTGAAGGTCTTCCAGGCCGCGATCGGATACCTGCGGACCGTCTCCTCCATGGCCTCCAGGTTCGCCTGCAGTGGCCCGACGTTCGGGATGGCCTGCCCGTGCAGCAGGACGCGCTCGTCCGAGCAG
>JACDEY010000076.1 GCA_013816105.1 Actinomycetota bacterium | reverse complement strand
CAGCGAGGCATGCACCATTGCAGGAACCGATGGCGACGACGTGCTCACCGGTACCGCTGGCGACGACGTCATCTGCGGCCTGGGGGGGAGTGACACGATGCTGGGGCGAGGAGGCGACGACACGCTGATCGGAGGCAACGGCGACGACACGCTGAAGGGCGACGGAGGCGCTGATTCCCTTCTCGGGGAGTTCGGCAACGACACCCTGAGCAGCCGGGACCGCGTGTCGGGGAACGACTCCGTCGACGGCGGGGCCGGAACCGACACGTGCCGGACCGATCCGGGTGATTCCAAGGTGGACTGTCCGTGAGGGCCGCCCCGACGCGCGTCGCCAATCTGCGCACCTGTGCCGCACGTAGTTCATTCGACCGTTCCTCGTCCAAGGCGTCCACAGTCGGAGGGTTCGCGATGAATCGTCCGTTCAGGTCCCAACGCGTACTGCTTGGTTTGTTCCTGCTCGGCCTCGCGTTAGGGGGTAGCCTCCCGGCCACCGCCGCGCCGGCCGTCCGGATCAAGTCCTGGCCGATCCCCTCACCCGGCAGCGAGCCGATCGAGATCGCGCTCGGGCCCGACGGCAATCAGTGGTTCACGGAGCAGAACGCGAGCCGTGTCGCCCGGATCACGCCCCGGGGCGTGATCACCGAGTTTCCCCTTCCGACCTTCGGGTTCCCGAAGGACATCACGGCCGGTCCCGACGGAAACGTCTGGTTCACCGAAGGCTCGAACGGGCGCATCGCGCGGATCACCCCCACTGGTCAGATCCGAGAGGTGGTCTTCTCGGACTTCGATAACGCCGGCGGGATCACGACGGGTCCAGACGGGAACATCTGGTTCACCGACTCCACCGGGAACAAGGTCTGGCGGTTCACCCTCGCGACCCGGACGCTCACCGACTTCCCAGTCCCCACGCCGGACAGTTTCCCCGGCGACATCACCTCGGGGCCGGACGGGAACCTGTGGTTCCTCGAGCAGTCGGCCGGCAAGATGGCCAGGATCACCACGGAGGGCCAGATCACGGAGTTTCCCGAGCCCCTCTCCCTCCCGTTCGCCATAACCGCCGGACCGGACGGGAACGTCTGGTTCACCGAGCGATTCAGCCAGCGGATCGGCAAGGTGACGCCGGCCGGGCAGTTCACCTTCTACACGACCACGCTGCACACCCTCGAGTCGATCATCGAGGGGCCGGACGGGAACCTGTGGTTCACGTCGTTCGGCGACGATCGCGTGGCGAGCATGACCACCGACGGTGTGGTCACTCCCATGCCGGTCGTGCCGGGGAGCGGCCCCACCGGCATCAGCACGGATGCCCGAGGACAGATCTGGTTCCTCGGTTATGAGTCGAACCGCGTCTACCGGATGACGCGCTAGAGCAGCCCGCCCGCTGGGCGCTTCCGGGAGTTGCGAACCTGAAGGGAAGGCACTTCAATACGGGGTACACGACCGAGGGAGGATCACGTGCCGGAGTTCATGGATGTTCACCGCAACATGAAGGGCATCACGTCCGAGCAGCTCCTGGAGGCGCACAACGCGGACCTCGCGATCCAGGATGAGGAGCGGGTCAACTTCAAGCAGGCGTGGGGCGATCCGGAGTCGGGAATGGTGTTTTGCCTCTCCGAGGGACCAAGCGCCGACGCCGTGAAGCGCATTCACGAACGAACGGGCCATCCGGCGGACGAGATCTACGAGGTACCAGTTCAGGCCTGAGCGGCCGCCTCTCGAAGTGTTCCCGCGAGATCGGTTGCCGCAGGTTGACCAATGCCTAAACCTTCCCTTACTTCGCGTCTGGGAAGCTGGTGGGGTCGCGCCCCGGCAACCGCTCGACGATGTCCACGCCCCCGAACCCCTGGGACTTCTACCAGAGCTACGAACCCACGTGGTCGCCCGACGGCCTGCAGATTGCCTTCACCGGCTACCGGCAGTACGCGTTTCCCCAGATCTACACCGTGCCCACCGACGGCTCGGGCGCCGAGACGCTCCTGACCGACCCGACCGATTCCGCCAGCAAGGGACAGCCCGACTGGTCGCCGGACGGCACGAAGATCATGTTCACCTGGGACATCGGACAGCAGGACGTCTACGTGATCGCCCCCGACGGGACCGGCCAGACGAACCTCACCCCCGACACGATCCAGTGGGACGAGCGAAGCGGCGTGTGGTCCCCAGAGGGAACTCGGTTCGCCTTCGTCGACAACCGGTTCTTCAACCACCTGACGTTCAACACCGACATCTTCCTGCGCAACGCCGACGGGACCGGCGAGGTCCAGCTCACGTTCCACGAGGCAATTGACGACGACCCCGCGTGGGCTCCGGACGGAACCCAGATCACCTTCTCCAGCACCCGCGGCGGCGCCTACGACATCTACCTGATCGACGTTCCCCCTCCGGGCGATGCGCGGCCGAGCGGCTCGGGATCCGCCCCCGTCGGTGAGGAGCCGCCCGTGACGCGACTCACGAACACTCCGGGCTTGGAGGAGAACCCCGACTGGGGGGCCGCCGAGGTGCTCAGCTTCGGGCTTAGCGTCCAGCGGGCGGGCTCCGGCAGGGGGATCGTGAAGAGCAGGCCGGGAGGCATCACCTGCGGCTCTGACTGCTCCGAGAGCTTCGAGGAGGGCACGAAGGTGAAGCTGACCGCGACGGCAAAGCCCGGCTCGGCGTTCGTGGGGTGGAGCGGACCATGCCGCCCGGTCTCGCAGACCTCCTGCACGACGAGCATGACGAACGACAAGCTGGTGACGGCGACGTTCGACCTGACCTAGCCGGAACGCTGCGATGGATTCACGCGGGGGCCAGGCGGCTGGCCTCCGTCCTGATACGTTCCCATGCCGCCTCGACGTGACGTCGTTGTGTGCCCGTCTGGCCGATCGACATCCGTAGGGTGTAGCGGCCGTCGATCCTCGTGTGCGTTAGGTACAGCGCGCCCGAGGCGTTCAGGCGATCGAGCAGCCGCTCGTTGAACCCGTCGCCTCCGCGGTGGCGGAAGCACACAAGGTTCAGAGTCTGCGGCTCGGCGAGCTCGAAGTCCGGATCGGCCTCCACCCACGACGCGAGCTCCCGGGCGATCCTCACGTGCTCCCGGACGTGGTGGCGTAGTCCCTCCACCCCGTAGTGCCGGATCACGAACCACAGTTTGAGTGCGCGAAAGCGCCGGCCCAGCGGGATCTGCCAGTCCCGGTAGTCGATCACCGCTCCGGACTGGGACGCCGCGTTCCTGAGGTATTCGGGAAGAACGCTCAGTGCCTGCAGCAATGGACGGCGATCGGCCACGAAGAAGCAATCACAGTCGAAGTTCACGAACATCCACTTGTGCGGATTGAAGCAATAGCTGTCCGAAAGCTCGAGCCCTTCGTTGATGGACCGGAGCTCCGGACAGACTGCCGCTGTGCCCGCCATGGCGGCGTCCACGTGCAGCCAGGCGCCGAACCGGCGGCTCACATGGCCGATGGCCGCTACAGGGTCGACCGCCATGGACGAGGTCGTCCCCACCGTCGCGACCACCAGGCACGGGGTGTTTCCGGCCGCTACGTCTCGAGCGATCAGGGCATCCAGCCGCTCGGGCCTCATCGCCTGGGTGCGGTCCACCTCCACGAGACGGAGAGCATCCTCTCCGAGCCCGGCGATCCGCACGGCCTTCTCAACCGAAGAATGCGCCTGGGTGGACGCGTACACGGTGAGCCGCCCGTCAGATCCCACGCCGCCGGCCCGGCCCTCCGTCGCTCGTACCCGGGCGGCCAGCAGGGCGCACAGGGTGGCGCTGGAGGCGGTGTCCTGAATTACGCCACCGCCCGTCCCGCTCGACAGGAAGCGCTCCGGCAGGCCCAGCAGCTCGACCACCCAGTCGAGCACGTGCGTCTCGAGTTCGGTGCATGCCGGGCTGGTCGCCCACAGCATGCCCTGGACTCCGAGCCCACTGGAGAGGAGGTCACCGAGGATGGACGGACCCGAGTTGTTCGCCGGGAAGTAGGCGAAGAAGTTCGGGGACTGCCAGTGGGTGATGCCGGGAAGGAGGATTTCGCTCACGTCTCGCAGCATCGCGGCGACCGGCTCCCCCGTCGCGGGAGGATGGTCGGGCAACCTCGATCGGATCTCGCCCGGCTCCGCACGGGAGAGGACTGGATAGCTCTCGATGTGCTCGAGGTAGTCGGCGATCCAGTCCACGACGGCCCGGCCATGCCGACGGAACTCGTCCGGGGTCATATGGAAGCTCTGGGTTTCCGCCATGAGGCGTCAATTGGAGCAGATTCGGTCCCGTGGAGGCCCCCGGAATCGCCCTTTGCCTCCGTCGGGGTGAGACGCTCCAGCACGAGGCCGAGGTCTGGGATACTGCGGCCTCGTGCGTGTGAGGACGGGACCAGCGAACCCGGAACGCGGCGTGTTCCGGGGCCGGATGGCGCGGAGGCTCGCCCTCCTCGCCGCCGCCCTCCTCGTACCGACGGGACTCGCCGCCTGTGAGTCCGGCGACGCTTCCCCCGAAGGGCCCGGGGCCTCCCGGTCGTCGGCGGGGCAGTCTCCCCCCTCCGCATCCGTCTCGACATCGCCCTCCGGACCCACGCCCTCCTCGTCCCCCGCCTCGATCGCCCCGAGCGAGGCGATCGAGCACGTCGTGTTCATCGTCAAGGAGAACCGGTCATTCGACCACTACTTCGGGCGCTACCCCGGCGCCGACGGCGCGACCAGCGGAGAGACCTTCGAGGGGGAGACGATCCCGCTGAGGGACGCTCCCGATGTGGAACCGCACGACATCGCTCACGGGTTCTCGAGCGCGCTTCAGTCGATCAACGACGGGAGGATGAACGGGTTCAGCATCATCGGGGGAAACGAGGAGCTGAACGGTTACCGACAGCATTCGAGGCGGACGATGCCGAACTATTGGGCGTACGCCGACCGGTTCGTCCTTGCCGACCAGTTCTTCACGTCGATGTACGGCGCGACTTATCCCGAGCACCTGTACGTCGCCGCCGCGCAGTCCTACAAGATCATCGACAACAAGACCTCCACCGATTCCGCCGGCAACTACTGCGACGACCCGACCGAGTACTCGACCCGCTTCCGCGACGGGCTGACAGCGGGCGACGTGGACCGCATCCTGTTCCTGCAGGACAAGATCAACGAGCCTGGGATGCGAGAGGAGCTCACCGGCTACTGGGAGGCCATCCGGCTCTGCTTCGACATCCAGGTCCTGCCCGACGTGCTCGAGCGAGCCGGCATCGGTTGGAAGTACTACGTCACGGCCGACCGATGGATGAATGTCCTGCAGTCGATTCGGCATGTTCGATACGGCCCGATGTGGAGCAAGGTGCAGCATCCATCGAATTTCCTTACCGACGTCCGTTCCCGGCAGCTGCCGGCCGTCTCATGGCTGATCCCCCCGGAGCCCTATAACGAACACCCGGGCGCCGGAGTCAGCGTGTGCGCGGGTGAGAACTGGACCGTGCAGCAGGTCAACGCGGTCATGCGAAGCCCCTACTGGCAGAGCACCCTCATCGTTGTCGTGTGGGACGACTTCGGCGGCTACTACGACCACGTCCGTCCGCCCAGGTACGACATCATGGGTCCGGGGCCGCGAACGCCGGCGCTCATCATCTCGCCCTGGACCCAATCCGGGGACAGTCCGGACGGCGGCTCGATCGACTCGACGACGTATGAGTTCTCCTCTGTCTTGCGTCTCATCGAGGACCTCCACGGTCTCGAGCCAATGACCGAGCGAGACCGGCAGGCGGATCCGTTGACCGGCGCCCTCGACTTCACCAGCCCACCTCGGATGGAAAAGCTGATCCTGCAGCCTCGTAAGGACTGTCCCTACGGCACCGACCTCACGTGACGCGGCTGTGCCTCAGGCCGTCGCCGTGACGGCGAGGACTCCGCCGGCGAGGACGGCCAGGAGACCGGCGATGCCCGGTACGCGCCCTCGTACTACGGACCGGCGGGCGAGGACGACCGCCCCGATCACGGCCCCCCCCAGCAGGAGGGCCAGCTGCGTCACCACACGCCCCCTGTCGCCGAGCGGGTTCGGGTTCAGTCCGAGGGTGGGCGGTCCGAACAGGCTCCAGCCTCGACCGAAGGGGTCGGCCGCGAGCGAGGGGAGCAGCTGAAGGCTGGTGAAGAGACGGTTGCGCGCGAGGCCGAAGGCCACCGCTAGGCCGGCCAGGGCGGGGAGCGAAGCGGCTTTGATGCTGATCGCCCACTGACTACCTCGAATTTCTCGCGCTCCAGGCT